>JANQQS010000215.1 GCA_028284955.1 Myxococcota bacterium
GCGCATCCGCCGGCAATCTCGTCAGCCCAGAAGCGGCCGCATCGCTCGCTTTGTCTGAGCCGCATCCGGTCGCGACCTTGGGCAGCAGCAGCGTCAGCAGCAGCGAGCGAAGCCACATGCGCCTCCATATCCTCGCCCGAAAAACAACATTCGCCAGACCGCCTCGGTACACGCGCATAAAACCCCCAAGGGTGATGTGCCTCCCTTATCGGCGTGCGCATCGCTCGGTTGCGGAGTTTCTTGCCTGCCTCACTTTTTTTACGGCTGTCTCAGCGAAATTTCGCGATTTAGACCAACTAAATGGGGTACTTCCTGGTGGACTAAACCCTTCGCAACGTACTTCTGTTCAATCTACGCTCGGATATACGCCAACGCAGCGTTGTCATGAAATAGCCGCTGTCACGAATTAGCCAGCCGACTCGTGGATCGGAGCTGCGCGACGATTCGCTCGGCGGCCTGCTCTGCGCTCCGCACTACGTCGGGGATACCCACTCCCCGATAGGCGGAGCCGGCCAGCGCGAAACAGCCTATGTCGTCGACCAAGCGCTCAATCTCTTGCACCCGGTCGAGATGGCCTACTTCGTATTGGGCCATTCGCTGGTTGTATCGGTCGACCCGCACCCAATCGGCAGGTGCCTTGAGGCCTACCAATGTGCGTAGTTCTCTCAGCGCGCTCGCCACGAGGACATCGTCGGGGCGCTCGAGTATCTGTTCTTGGCCGTTGCCTCCAAGGAATACGCGAAGCAACGCCTGGCCGCGTGGAGCGCGTCCAGGCCATTTGGTGCTCGACCAGGTTGCTGCGATCACGTCTCTCGCTTCGCCGCGCGGCACCACGAAGCCGAAGGCATCGAGCGGCCGCTCGATCGCGCTCTCAGACACCGAAAGCGTCACCGCAGCAAGCGAGCCGTGAGGAATGCTGCGAAGACGGGTCGCGAGACTCGAATTCAAAGTCTCGACGAGATTCGTCGCTACTGGGGCGGGCACGGCAACGATGACCGCATCCGCATGAACCGTCTGTCCATCATGCAGCGTGACAATAAATCGCTCGCCGTCGCCGAGCTGCTTGGGGATCTTCCGAATCGACGCAACCTTTGCACTCGTGCGCACTCTGGAGCCCAGACGAGCGCGAAGCGCATCGGGCAATGTCGCCATGCCATCACGAAACGCCACAAACATGCCGTATCTCGCGCCGGTTCCGACTTCATCGGGCGAACGCTCTACTTGCCGGCGCAGTCCGAGAGCCACGCTTCGATGGTCACGCTCCAAATCGAGAAACCGAGGCATCGTCGCGCGCATGCTCAGACGCTCTGGCGCCGCTCCGTAGATGCCGCTCGCGAGCGGCTGCGCAACGCGCTCGAACAGCTCTTTGCCGAATCGTCTCTGCACAAAACTCGCCAAGCTTTCGTCGCTCCCGCGGGCGCCTCGCGGAAGCACAAGTTCTGCTGCGACTCGGGCTTTCCCACGCCAGGATAGAATTGGCGTTCGGATCATGGGCCATAGAAAAGTCGGCGCCATCACGCTAAACCCCGCAGGAACGCGCGTCAGGCGCCCGGCACGAACCACATATGCGCCGCGGTGACGCGTCGACGTGGAGACGATTTCGTCACCGATCCCGATGCGATGAGCAAGCTCTATTGCAGCTGGCTTGGTGGTGATGATCGCGTCGGGCCCGCGTTCGACAATACAGCCGTCCACGCGCTCGGTTTGCAGCAGTCCTCCGGTGCGCGCACTCGCCTCGAGGACGATGACGTCGGCCCTCGGCTCGATCTCCACGAGCCGATGGCCGGCGGCCAGCCCGCAGATACCGCCGCCCACCACCACCACCGTCGGCCGCTGCGCATCGCTGTTCGAAGAATGCGTCGCGTCCGATTCGCGCGTCACCTCCGGCTCGCTTCGTGCACGTGATCCACGAGGGCCCGAACTTGGTCCACCTGGGCCGCAGGCATAACACCGTGGCCGAGATTAAAGATATGGCCCGGCGAACCCGCCGCCTCCTGCAGCACCACATCGGCGGCGCGATTCATCACGTCTCGAGGCGCGAGCAAGACCGCCGGATCTAAATTGCCCATGATCGCGACTTCTTGTTTGCCGAGGGTGTCCCACTGCGCGCCCAACGGAACCCGCCAATCCACGCCCACGACGTCTCCTCCCGCAGCTTTGAGCAATGGATAGAGCGCCGGGTTTCCCGTGCCGAAGTGGATGGACGGAACGGCGGGGTCGAGCTGCTCGAAAATCGTTCGCACATGCGGCAATACGAAGCGCACGTAGTCGGCGGGAGATAGGCACCCTACCCAGCTATCAAAGAGCTGCAGTGCCTGGGCGCCAGCCTTGACCTGGGCGTTGAGGTACTGGGCAATCGCTTGAGCTAGCTTTCCCATCAACGCGTTCCACGCACCCGGGTCGCGATGCATCAGCTGTTTGGTCTCGTAGAAGGTGGTCGAGCGACCGCCTTCTATCATGTACGACGCAAGCGTGAACGGCGCACCGGCAAACCCAATCAGCGGGACCGAAAGCTCGGCCCGGGTCAGCCGAATCGCCTCCATCACGTAGGAAAGCGCGACCGCAGCGTCGATCTCCTCGCGCACCGCATCGATTTGCTCAGCCGAGCGAACGGGCGTTCCGATGCGGGGCCCTTGGTCGTCCGTAAACTCGAATCCGATTCCCAGCGGCTCGAGGATGAGCAAGATGTCCGCGAAGATGATTCCCGCGTCCACATCGAGCTGGTCGACCGCCCGCACCGTGACTTCGCACGCAAGAGCCGGGTCTTTGCACAGCTCGATAAAACTGACTTTCTCTCGAATCGCCCGATATTCTTTTTGATATCGGCCCGCCTGGCGCATCAACCAGATGGGAGTGTATTCGGTTGGCTGGCGTCGACAGGCCCGGAGAAACGCGCTCATGATAGGGTTCTATCACGAGCGCATCGAGCCTGCCGAGCAGAGTGGCTACGGTTTCGGTTCCGTCGACGATTCTTTCGCGGCATCGCCTTCAGCCGCGGTTCCGTCGGCCGGAGCTTCTCCTCCGGCTGTCTCCTCGCCTTCGGCAAGATCGTCCGTAGGCTGCACGTTCAAGGTGAACTCGGCCCGAATGTTCACTTTCGGAGCCTGGCTCACTTCAAACCCTTCGAGCGATTTCTGCATGCAGGTCTTCATTTCCGCGTCGCCAGGCCCTCCGGGGCCAACCTCGACCTGGTCGACCTTGAGACCCTTGGAGGGAACCCGCAGAGCAAGCGGAACGCCGCCCGCGATATCTCGATCGCGTTTGAGCGCGGCGCCGTAGCATTCTTCGAGCTGCAGCTGCCGCTGGGCGATTTGTTCGCGTAACTCGTCGCGCGTCTTCGGCCCTAGATTGGCTCCGCAGCCCACCAGCCACGCCGCCGCAAGAAGCGCAACGCCTATGCTCTTCGTTCTCATGAGTCACCTCCTGCCGAAGCGGTCGCCGCAGGGCTCGCGCTATCTTGATCCACGATATTGAACTCGACGCGGCGGTTCTTCGTTCGTCCCTCGTCGGTATCGTTCGTCGCCACCGGACGGGATAGGCCGTACCCTTCCGACACCAATCGCTTCGCGAGCACCCCTTGCTCAACGAGATACTTTCGCACCGACTTAGCGCGTGCCCGCGAAAGTTTGAGATTGAAATCAGCATCGCCGACGTTGTCGGTGTGCCCTTCGATGCGCACCTTCTTCACGTGCTCATTGTCTTTGAGCACCTTGGCGATCTCGTTCAGTAGACCGAACGAGTCAGACTCGATCTTATCGCTCCCGAACGCGAAATGAATTCGCTCTCGAACTTCGATATGGTCGTTCTTGAGCTCGACGCGAGGCTCGGACGCAGCCGGCCTCTTCGCTCCGACGGCGATAGGCCGGTCGTCGCGCACAATGTTCGTTGTAAACGCGCATGCGGAAGACATCACGGTCGCAGCAGCAACCACGTAGTGCCATCGTGAACGCACGTTGCGGGTCATTTCAGAAACACTCATGCGGCGGAGCATAGGGAGGTCGATGCGCACAGTAAAGCCGGTGAAACGATGCTGAAATATTCCGGCAACTTAGGAACTAGTCCGCGCCATGCATCCACGGCTTGAGCCACGGGGTCGCCACGAGCAGCAGTACCCCCGCTCCAATCGATGTGACGATCAGGGTGGAGAAGACCCCAATGTCGTACTTCTCGACGATCGCCTCGAGCGTTCCGGCTAGGTAGTTCGCGATTGCCGTGCTCCCAAACCACAGCCCCATCATCAATGAAGCAATGCGCGGCGGAGAGAGCTTGGTGACCATGGAAAGGCCGATGGGCGAAAGGCAAAGTTCGCCCAGGGTATGGATCACGAACACCGAGGCGAGCCACTGAGGCCCCACCGTACCCGTTCGCTCCGCGATGGACTGCCCGAAGTAGAGCACCACAAACCCGAGCCCCAGCAGGATCATCCCCAGCGCCATTTTGGCGGGCGTGGAAACTCGCCATCGCCCTTGGTCGAGTCGCCACCACATACGCGAAAAAAGCGGCGCGAGAAGCACGATGGCGAGCGGGTTGATCGATTGAAAATACGACGCGGGAATCTCCCAACCGAACGCGTGGCGGTCGGTTTGCTCGTCCGCGAACAACGTCATGGTGCCCCCCGCCTGCTCAAACCCCATCCAGAAAAAGATGACGAAGAAAAAGAGCACAAAGATCACCGCCACGCGCTGCCACTCGAGCCGCGTCAGCGGGGGCGCAGCAGCGGCCGGTTCGCGGCGGAATGACGGCACAACGAGCGGGCCCACAATCAGCACCACCCCGACCACCACCTTCGCAGCCCACGGCCAGGACGCCACCGCTTGGTAGCCTACCTGCCATGCTTCGATCGCACCAAACACCAGCGCTACGCTCACGACGCTCGCGATGGCGATATTTCTCCAATCTTTGAACTGCAAACTCGTGACATGTTGTTCGTCAGGCCTCCGAACAATCCCCGCGCCTCCGAGCAAACCTTGAAAGCGCAAAAAGGCGAGCAAGCCGAACACCATGCCGACCCCAGCCGCGGAAAACCCATAGTGCCAGCCAACTTTTTCGCCGAGGGTCCCGCACACCAGCGGCGAAAAGAACGCCCCCAGATTGATGCCCATATAAAAAATCGTAAACCCGCCGTCTCGCCGAGGATCGCCGGGCTCGTAGAGCGCACCGACCACCGTAGAAATGTTCGGCTTGAAAAAACCGTTGCCGACAATCAATAGCCCCAGCGCTGGATACAAAAGCGATTCGAATGCCATCGCGAGATGGCCCAGCGCCATCACCGCGCCCCCAACCACAATGGCGGCGCGGGCCCCCAGCCATCGATCGGCAAGAAACCCACCGTGAATCGGCGTCAGATAGACGAGGCCGGTATAGACAGCGTAGACTTCAAGTGCTTCGCTGCGCGCGAACTCGAGATGGTTGACCAAATAGAGCACGAGCAGCGCCCGCATTCCGTAGTAGGAAAACCGCTCCCATGCCTCGGTCGCAAACAGCACGTAGAGACCGCGAGGATGGCGCCGCTCGCCTCTGCGTCCCGATTGACTGGGCGGCGATTGACTGGGCCGCGATTGACTGGGCGGCGATTGGCTGGAGGATCGGTCAGGAGAAGTCATCGAATGCGCATTCACGAGGCGATGTGTAGCAGACGTTCCGCGAAATTCCCCACGTGAGACCCGCCGCGATGCCAACCGACCACAGGGCTCACCCAACATCGCCCCCGCGCGCGCCACGCGTTGAAGGCATCGACATTGCGCGCGGAATCGCGAGCATCATCATGATTCAGGGTCATGCCTACGACGGCTGGGTTGACCCCGCGTTTCATGACACGACGAGCTACCGGTTCACCCGCCTGCTGGGCACCCTTCCGCTGCCCGCGTTTCTGCTGCTGGCGGGAGCGGCGGTGGCCCTGCGCACCCAAATCGCGGCCGACCGCGGCGAAAGCGCATCGCGCGTACGCCGAAAGGTGATGACGCGTGGCGCGCAGATCGTCGCCTACGGCTACGGGCTGAATCTGCTGTCGTGGACCCTCGACGGCGGCCCCTTTCCCGCGAGCCTGCTGCGAGCCGACGTGTTGCATGTGATCGGCTTGGGCATTCTCGCGCTCGCTTGGCTTGGAATTCGCGGGTCACAAACCGCTCCGGACCCATGGTGCCCAGTTCGGCCCTGGTACCCAGTTCGGCCCTGGTGCCTAGTTCAACGAAGCGGCGTGGTTGGACTCGGCGCGGTGCTGCTTTGTCCTTGGATCAGCCGATGGTCGGCACAGATCAAGGGGCCGGCAGCGTATGTCGTGGGACTTGTTGCCGACGTACCCGGAGTCACATCGATGCCGTGGGTCCCTCTCGTCGGGTGGATGAGCGCCGGTATCGCCGCCGCGCATATCATGCGCCGAGAACGCGCGCGCCGCGGCGATGACTCGCAATCAGCCGTCTGGACCCGCGCTGGAGCGCCGCGCTCCACGCTCTGGTGGATGAGTCTGACGGGCGTGCTCCTCGCGCTGCTCGGTCACGCGGCGACCCAGGCCACGGTCGCGCAGCTCGGCGGCCCCCTCGCCCGCACGCACATCGCGGTTTGGTTCAACGCGATCGATCTCGCGGGTCGGGGCCTCAGCGTGTTGTCGGCGGGCGCTCTGCTGACTCCCTACCTGTCCGAACCGATTCGAAACGTGCTGTTGCTCTTTGGGCGCCGGTCGCTGGTCGCCTACATCGTGCACATCCCGCTTTGCTACGGGCTTCCCGCGAGAGGAATCGCGTATTCGCTAGACATGCCGTCGGCTACCGCACTGGTCCTTGCGCTCATCGCGCTTTGCTACGCCACGGTGCGTGTTGCGGATCGATAAGTGCGCCCTTGCGCCGATTCTACTCGGAACCCACACTGGCGGGTCTCATGAAGCTTACCTTCCCAAATCGGGGACGAGAATGGATCCGTCGCGCGCGTTCCCTGGGCGCCAAACGTCTCGAACAACGACTGCGCACGGAGACGTCAAACGAACTCGCCTCGAACCACAACGGCAGCGGCATCGCGACGGAACACGTCGTGCGGAAGCGCCGGGTGCTCGTCGTCGCGCCGCACATGGATGACGAAGTGATTGGTCCGGGAGGCACCCTCGCGCTGCATCGAGAGGCAGGAAGCGACATACGCGTCGTGTTCTGTGGAGCTGGTGCCACGCCTGAAGAAGACCGCGTGCGAAAGGCGGAAGCTCGTGCCGTCGCGCAGCTCATGAACTTTCGCCACGTTCGATTTCTAGACTATCCAGACGGCAACTTTTCTCTTCACGAAGACGCGTTGGCTCGCGAGCTCGCACGCGAGTTGGCCCCTCAAGCCGAAGATGATCCCGAAATCATCTTTTGCCCGTTCCCCGCGGATCATCATCGAGATCACACCGCTGCATCCGTCGCCACTGCGCTAGCGATCGAAACGAGCGGCTACTCGGGCGAGGTGTGGGCGTACGAGGTTTGGTCGACGCTATGGCCCAATACGCTGGTGGACATCTCCCGCGTCAGCGAAATCAAACGCGAAGCGATTTCGCTGCACGCCTCCCAAACCGCGGGTCTTCATTACGTCGATGGTGCGCTTGGATTCAATCGTTTTCGCGCGCACGGAACTCCGGGAACGTTCGCGGAAGCGTTCTACGTTTGCACCGCGGAGAAATTTTGCTCACTGGCCGCGCATATGAATCGAATCTGAATGACCGACGACCCGCATTCGGCGCTTCGAGAAGCCGCCCGAGTTTGGATCGAAGACGATCCCGATGAAGACACGCGCCGAGAAATCGAAACGTTGCTCGCCAAAGACGACCTGCGTGCGCTGAGCGAGCGATTCGATCAAACGCTTGCATTCGGCACCGCGGGACTACGGGGAATGATGGGCGCGGGCCCGAACCGAATGAACCGGGTCATGGTGCAGCGCGCCACCGCCGCGCTCTGCGCCTGGGTGGCCGAGCAAATTCCAGACGCACCGTCTCGCGGCATCTGCGTCGGTTTCGATGCACGACACAAAAGCCAACGGTTTGCAGAAGACGCCTGCGCCATCATTGCCGGCGCGGGAATATGCGCGCACAGGTTTTCAGTACCCGTGCCTACTCCGCATTTGGCCTTCGCGGTCCTCGACCGTCGCGCCGCCGCGGGAATCATGATCACCGCCAGCCACAACCCGCCAGGTTACAACGGCTACAAAGTATTTTGGGAACACGGCGCGCAGATCGTCGCGCCGCATGACGCTGGAATCGCCGCGCACATCGCGCGGCGACCGCGTTGCCGCCTTCTTCCTCGCAAAACGAAAAAGGAAGCCGCCGAACATGGACTTCTCCGCGCCCTAAACTCCAGCGTCGTCGATCGGTATCGCGCGGTAGTCAAGGAGAGCGTTCCCGACGTGGCGTCCAGCGAAGCGAAAAGCCAGCTCACGATCGCCTACACCGCCTTGCACGGAGTGGGCGACGAAGCCGCGCGCGAGGTGTTCCGAGATGCCGGGTTTACGCAGGTTCGATCGGTGCCCGAGCAAGCGAAACCAGACGGCCGATTTCCAACCGTGTCATTTCCCAATCCCGAGGAGCCGGGAGCCCTTGATTGCGTTCTTCGCTTCGCAAAACAGACGCAAGCCTCCCTCGTTCTCGCCAACGACCCCGACGCGGATCGACTAGCGGCCGCGGTTCTGCACGATGAACAATACGTCGTGCTTTCGGGAAACGAGATCGGCTGCCTGCTTGCGCACTTCCTATTGACGCGAACGCCTGCCGCCTCGGGTACACATTTGGTGATGAACACCATCGTAAGCTCACCAATGTTGCGCGCGATCGCGGACGCGCACGGGGCACGCTACGAACAAACCTTAACCGGCCACAAATGGATTCACAGTCGAGCCATCGAACTCGAAAAAGAAACCGGAGCACGCTTCCTCTTCGGCTACGAGGAAGCCCTTGGATACGCGGTTGGAAGCGCGGTACGCGACAAGGACGGTCTCAGCGCTGCGGCCGCAATCGCCCACATGGCCGCGTGGTGCTGCGAACAGGGCCGCGACCTCGTCGACGAGCTTCACCTCATCTGGAGGCGCTACGGAATGTACCTGAGCGAACAGCGCTCGTTGACGATCCCAGGAGCACAGGGCCTCACCCACATTCAATCCATCATGGCCCGCCTTAGGGCCGATCCGCCGCGCACGCTGGGCGAGTTCGACGTCGCGCAGGTGCACGACCTTCGCGAGGGCGCCCTGAACCTTCCTCCGAGCGACCTATTGGTGCTCGATATTGAAGGTGGCCACCGAGCCATGGCTCGCCCAAGCGGCACCGAGCCCAAGCTCAAATTCTATGTTGACGTTCGCATGTCAATCGACTCTGACGAACCCGTAGCTCGCGCTCAAACCCGCGGCACTGCGCTGCTCGATAAGATCATGAGCGAATGGATGAACGCCGGCGCCTTGGACTGATGCAGGAACAGACTAAACAGAGAGCAACAGACCGACGAGCAACGATACGAACATCCCGGAAAACACCACCGCGAGCACTCCAACCCCAATTCCCCACAAGAACGCCTCGCGCGAAATGGGGTCCCGCCAAATCTTCGCAAATGTCCCTGCGGACGGCCCCACATGAGTGGGAGCCGGCCGGGAAGGAACCGGGACCGACGACGAAGAGCTTCGTCCAGGGGGCAAGCCCGTCGGCGAAAACACTTCCACTCGAATTCGTGGCCCCCCGGGCCCGAATTCGATTTCATCGCCAGTTGCGAGCACAGCCTCCTGCACCCGCCGACCATTGATCCAGGTTCCGTTGCGACTGCCCACGTCCGTAAGCACGTACTCAGCGCCACGGCGCCGAACCTCGGCATGCCGGCCCGACGCGTCTAAGTCCACGTTGGGGTCGAAGGCCACTTCGCATTCGGGCAGCCTCCCGAAACGAATCAGGTCCTGCTTAAAGTTGAGTACGCGTCCCGCGTGCGCACCGAAACTCTGATGCAATCGAATCATAGATGAACAACAGCGCCCCTCAAAAAGGATTGGGTGGGGGCGATTTCGGTGTTTCTCCACGGTGGTTCGAAGCAGGCGAGCGCGGCGATTGCGCGCCGCGCGGATTGCCGAGCCCCGACGGGCGCTCCACTGGGGGACGTGCCCCTGCCCCAGGCGACGGCTTGCTCGTTTTGCTCGTCTCGTTTCGACGACCTTGTGCGCTGGCGGGTTCTGACTTCGTCGTCTTGCTTCCCTGGTGACGACGCGATGACACGGCGGCGGGAGACGTTTTCGAGGGCGCCTTGGTCCGCGGAGAGCGGGCGATTGCCGAAGTCGGCGCGTCTTTCGGTGGCTCCGCGCTTGCACCCGCATCGCTCGGCACAGCTGATGCCCCGCTTGGCAAACGAAGCGACACCGTAGCCGGAACATCCGGCCGCACGCTGAGCAACGCGCTCGCCACCACCGTTTCATCCTGGCGCGCCTCGATACGGTACGCCCCCGGCAAGAGCTCGAGATACATCTCACGCCCATCTTCGAGCACGCCATAACTTTGACCGTCGACGTAGAGCTCGCCGTTGATGTCGGTTTCCACCCGGACCTCGACCGGCTGCGCCTCAGGAGACGCGTTTTCCTCGGGCTCGGCGACGACCTCCTGCGTGTCCAACTCAGGTTTGGGGGACGGCCGCATCGCCATCACGACAGCGCCCACAATCAGCGCGAGCGCCAATACCGCGAGGAGCACCCCGGTGAGACTTCGCGACGGCGATTTGGAGCTCGGCCCGGGCGCGGGATATTGGGAGCTTGACCCACGCCCATTCACCCGGCGCCCGCCGCCAACGCTCGCGGGCGTTAACTCATCGAGCTCCTCTTCGTCCGGAGGAAGCGGGTATTGCTGGTACATTGCGGGCATTGCGGTGTCTTGCAGCAAGCCCTCATCCGAAAAATCGGCGAGTACGCACGTAACGTTGTCGTGCCCGCCCCCAGCATTGGCCAACTCGATGAGTCGAGCGGCCACCGCACGAAGATCGCCAGACTCCGCCAACACTTCTTGAATCACTTCGTCATGCACCAAGCCGGATAGACCGTCTGAACAAAGGAGCAAACGATCACCGCGTCGTAGCTCGAGGAAGGTAAGGTCGACGCTAACCTCTTCGGTCGTGCCAAGCGCTTGGAGAATGATGTTCGAATGCTCGAACGCCTCGGCTTCCTCCGCCGTCAGCTGCCCGGCTTCGATCAGCTGATTCACGAGCGATTGATCTTTGGTGATCAACGAAAGCTTGTCCCCTCGCAAGAGATAAGCCCGCGAATCTCCTACTTGACCGATAAATAGCGTGGAATCGATCAGCCCCGCGACGGTGGCGGTGGTTCCCATTCCGCGTCGACTTCGGTCCATTTTCGCCGCACTGAAAATCCGGGTGCCCGCTTCTTCGATCGAGTACACGATACGCCGCGCAAACTCATCACGGTCGCGGGGTGGCTTCCCTTTCTGCAAGAGCTCGTGAACCGTGTCGACAGCCATTTGACTGGCGACTTCGCCGGCTGCTGCGCCGCCCATTCCATCGCATACCGCGAGCACCAGGCCACGCGGCCCCAAAGCGATGTCCTGAACTTCTCCGTCGGCGAGACCGCGCGCCTCGCGCTCCAAGTCGACCACCATGAAGTTGTCTTCGTTGTGCTCGCGAACCAGCCCCACGTCGGTGTGCCCGAAATAGCGCACCGAAATACGAGGTCGTTCCGGCGATTCGCTCGACGCGGCCTCGCTACCCTCGGATTTTGAATCGGCTTCGTCAGGATGGTCCGACGTCGCAGCTTTGCGCGCACGCAGTCCGTCAGGAACTGGCGCCATCTGGGTTGGATAGTCGGACGACACCATCCGACCGTCAGGCGCACCGAGCAGCGCCCCGGTGCCTCCTGGCTCGGTATCTCTCGACCCAGTATCTCTCGACCCAGTGTCCTCCGACCCAGTGTCTCCCGGTCCAGTGGCCCCGGACTCTTCCGAACGGAGGTTGGTTTCGGCGCCGTGACCTGAACCTAGCTCGGGAGACCCTTGCTCCGAGGAGGGGTATTCCGCGGCGTCGTCGCCCTGATCTTCGGGTCCAGTTTCACTCATGCCGAGCCACCCTCGCCCGAGGGATGCTCAAATCGAAACAAATGACGACCCAAGCGAAAATTGTCTCCGTGACGCAATTTGTATTCCCCAGCTGCGCGTACGGATGTGCCGTTGGAAGACCCCATATCCTTCAGCACGGCGCTCCGTGACGCGCGATCGACCGAAATCGACGCGTGACGCCGAGACAAAAACGGGTCGTCTGTAAACACAATGTCACCATTCTCGCGTCCGAGTACCGTTTCGTCACGATACAAGCAATACACGTCCCGGCCTACTCCTTCGGTGGTGTACTGCACCAGGCGGGCATACCGAGAAACTTCGGGCGTCCCAAAAAGCATGGTGCCGTGGAGCGCCGCCGGCCCGAGGGGAAGCTCGGCATCGACCAGCGTCTCATAGCGAAGAACTTGCTGACCGATAAGAATCATGTCGCCGTTGGATAATTCTACCGGTTCACGAATCCTTACATATACACCATTTACGCTGTCGAGGTCTCGTAGAAAATAATCTTCACCGCGCCGCCGAACCCGGGCGTGGCGCAGCGAAAGATAGGGATCGTCCTCGAGAACGATATGCCCCTCCCCTCGTCCGAGATCGGTGGTCTCGCTACGCAGCGCGTACGCTTGCCCATCAGAACCGTCCTTTCTGATCGAAATCAGACGTGCGCGAACGGCCGACGCATCGAGTGGCGTTCCCGGGGCGCTGGGCTGCACGGCGCCTACGGACTGAGCGAAATCGTGCGGCGAACGGGCTTGAAATGCGGGCGGGGGCGAGCCCATCGACCCGTTCGCCCCCGCATCGTGAACCGCATCGTCGTAGCGAGCCCCACAAAACTTGCAAAACTCTGCCCCCGGGTCCCCGACTCCACGGCAGCGCGCGCAGGTACGGCCCCGGGGGGTCTCCGATATCGGCGCGACCCCCGCGCTCGCGCTGGCCACCGGCGCGACCACCTTCGAAGCCATCCCGCCTGCCCCGGACGCTGATTGTCGCGCTGGCGGGCTCACGTCCTGCAGCGCGCCACACTCCGTACAGAACCGCAATCCTTGCGGATTTGGCGCGCCACATTGACGACATCGCGGAACGTTCGCGTTCGCCTCAGCGGGGGCCGCTCCGAGACGCGCCCCGCATTGTTGGCAGAACGCGCTTCCGGCCGGATTTTCGTGACCGCACTTGGCGCAGTGCATTCTGGCCAAGTGGAACCTGGGACGATGTCCTACGTCAAGCGTTTGCCCGCGATTCCGGTCGTCCTCCTCAAAAAATCAGAACCCTCAAAAAGATCAAACACTAGCGCAGGAGACGGGCAGGACCCGATCGCACCCTCGGCGGACGCAACAAAACCACGCCAAGCTGCAGCCCGACCATGGCGTTGATCCCGAAATCAGCGGCCCGTTGAACGTCATCCCCCGTCGACACGAACTCTTTTACACTGAACATGCGCGCGGTAAGCGCAGCCACAAAAGAGAGCGTGCCGCCCAGCTCAAACTCGGCTCCAAGCTCCGTGCTGAGCACTCCACCCACCGTATTGGCTCGAAACGTGTCGCCGAAGATAAGCGCCCCAAAGCCAACTCCGACGTAGGGATGAATCGACCGCTCGCGTAGAAAACGATACCGCACACCGACCCGAAACGCCTGGAGCACGCTCAGCTCATAAACGCCGTTCCCATCCAAGAAAAACGCGTCGTACCCGAGACCCAACGCAAACCCCCAGGGCGCGCGCCGCTCCAACACTCCGCCCACGCCCCCGCCCCCGCCGAGCACACATCGAGCGCCGCCCGGGCAGATCGCGCGCGTGGCCACTGGGGATAGCGCCTCGGCGTGGATCTGAATGGCGATACTCGGCGGCTGCAACTTTGGGTCGGGCGGCAACAAAAACACCTCGGAATCGTCATTGCGCCGGCGGTCTCGACGCCCTTGACGATCGTCGGCCCGGGAAGATGTTGCAGTGCACAAAATGCACATAGCAACCCCCAGACCAAGCAGAAAAGGGCGCATCAACATCGGCGGGGGACGAGGTTTCTGCTCTCGAGCAAATCGATGTGGGTCGGGCATCGTTGACAGGGCTGCGCTCGCTAATATATTAGGCGCCGATCAAAGGTGAGTCGCTCGTGGAGATCTACCTCGACAAGAGTGCCGTGCGCCAGCTTCGTACCTCGATCGCAGACGCCATTGAGGCCGAAGACCTGGACACCCTACGCGAAGATCTAATCGGATCATTCGGCGAGGATGAAATCGAAGAAATCGAACGCAGAGCCGATGCGGGCGATTTTTACGAGTTCGTCTCCGAGATCTTGGAGGAGTGGTCGGCGGACGACGTCGACGAGGTCTTTGAGATTCTCGAAGCCCACCTCTCCGAAATCGACGTAGACCTAAAATACCATTCGCCCGAATCGGACGACGACAACGACGAAGATGAAGGCGACGACGACGAGACCGACACCGGCGACGATTACGAACTGGACGACGATATCTAGCGTCCAGTTTCCATAAGCCACCTTAGCTCAGTTGGTAGAGCAACGGTTTCGTAAACCGTAGGTCGGGGGTTCAAGTCCCCTGGGTGGCTCCAAGAGAACACGGCGGCTCCAAGAGAACACAGCGGCCCCACAGAGCGCTCTGGCTCATGATGAAGCGCTCTGGCTCATGATGAACTTATTGTCCGCCGCGGAACCCGAAGAGAACGGACCTGTTCAGCGTTCGCGCTTTTCGCGTACAATGCTTTCGCGCCATGAGCCATCCAACTTCCGCGCACATCGAACACGAGCACCGATTGCGTGAACAAGTCGAGCGCCTTGCTGGCGAGGTTCAACGCCTGAGGGAAGAGCGCAGCCTCCTTTTGGAGCACAGCTCGGATGGGTTTTGGGATTGGGATATTCCCGGCGATTTCGAATATATGTCGCCGCGCTTTTGGGAGATCTTTGGATATCGTCCCGAAGAAAAAAAACACCACCCGTCGGAATGGCAGGCGTTGATTCACCCGAGCGACCTGCCTGGGGTCATGGAACGGTTTGACCAACACGTGCAATCGCGCGGCGAAGTCCCCTACGACCAACAGGTTCGATATCGTCACAAAGACGGGCATTGGGTGACCGTTCGCTGCAAGGGAAAGGTCATTGAGTGGGATGAACACGGAGCGCCCACACGCATGGTGGGCACGCATACCGACCTCACAAACCTAGTGGAGACGCGTTCTCGAGCGGAGATTCTCTACTCGAGCTCCGCGGTTGGCATCTGGGATTGGCTCGATGTTCAAGGCGACAAAGAATATTGGACCCCCCGCTTTTATCATCTGCTCGGATACGAGTTTGAAGAGATTCCTCCCACGCTGGCCAGCTTTCAGGAGCTCCTGCATCCTGAGGATCGCGAACGGACGTTCGCCATGGTGCAAAGTCATTTTGCCCGAGAAGGCCCTTTCGACCTCGAATATCGTTTGCGCCACAAATCAGGTCAGTATCGATGGTTTCATGGCATGGGCGAAGCGGTCTTCGACGAAGAAGGTGAGCCCACGCGCATGGTGGGGTCGATACAGGACATTCACGAGCGCAAGGTCGCGGAGGAGGATCGAGAACGTCACGCCCGTGATCTCGAACGTCTTAACACCGAGCTCGAGCAATTTGTGTACTTCGCGTCCCACGACCTGCAAGCGCCGCTACGCCACATCACTTCGTTTATCGACATGATCGAAAAGCACCTAGGCGACGATCTCGATGACAAGGCCGCGAAGTGGTTCGGTTACGTAGAGAGTAGCGCCACGAAAATGACGAGGCTGATTGAAGATCTGCTCGCGTACTCTCGAGCCGGCCAAGTCGAACTCGTGCCCGAAGACATCTCGCTTGAAAACGTGGTCCAGTCAGTGACGACCCTCATCAATGGAGAAGGAATCGACAAAGAAGGGGGCGACTCAGAACATGGCGCGACCGCGCTCGACGTCGAACACGAGGCACTCCCCACCATCCAAGGGACGCGATCTCAGATCATTCAACTATTTCAAAACCTGCTAGAGAACGCGCTCAAATACCGCCGCCAGGAAGTCTCTCCCAAAGCTCGTATCGACGCAGAGGAAACATCGAGCGGTTGGATCATCAAGGTGTCCGACAACGGTGTGGGGATCCCTGAAAAACACTACGCCACGGTATTCGAACCGTTTCGGCGTCTTTCGTCAGAATCTATTGCGGGGTCAGGTATTGGGCTGGCGATCAGCGCAAAAATCGTCGAGCGGCATGGGGGGGCGATTCATGTCTCATCGACCGAGGGCGAGGGGTCCACGTTTACGTTCTCGATTCGCAAGCCCCCACCACAAACGCCAACCACGCCTCCCCCTCCACAATAGCCCGCACCCACTTAAATATCGGGCTAGGCGTTCGCGAGTTTCTTTAGGTGTTCGGTGGAAAGCGGCTTGACCAGATAATCGGCTACAAAGTCATACTTGCGGGTGCGCTCAATATCTTTCTGCTCCCGCGATGAGCTCAACATGATCACCGTCGAGGAAGGCGCTTTGGTCTGGCCGTACACCTGCAAGAACTCGTGCCCATCCATCACGGGCATGTTGATGTCCAGCAGGATGACATCCGGACGTACCGAGCCATCCGCGAGCACCTCGAGGGCTTCTTTCCCGTCGAGTGCCTCAATCACTTCGATGGTGGCGTCGAACTCCTCAATGATCTCTTTGGCGAGAAAGCGATCCGCGTCGCTGTCGTCAACCACCAAGATTTGTCTGAGCTTCATCGTGCCCCCCCGGGCAGCACACTTATCTAGACAGAGAAGGTGTGCAAGGCACCCGAACGCGGAAGAGCGCTCCTACACCGGGGTCTTCGAAATGCGCATCACCCCCAAGCATCGCGGCGCTCTTTTTGACCATGTACAGCCCGAGACCCGAGCCAAAGGATACGCGAGAGTGAAAACGCTTGAACATCTGGAATAGCTTGGGTTGCTGCTCCTTCGGAATACCGAGCCCATTGTCGGTCACCGAGATCTCGAGCCACGTTCCACGGGTGTGGGTGGCGATTCGAACAAACGGTTTTTGCTCCTGAGGGTTCTGATACTTCACGGCGTTTGACACCAAGTTCTCAACGATCAGTTGCAAACGCTTTGGTTGCAACACAATCGGGCCGCTGTGATTCAGTTCCTTTCGGATGTCGAGACGTTCAAAGCCGTCGAGGTGCGTCAGATTGTCGAATGCGGAATCCACCAGCTGAGCGAGATCAACATCCTGAGCCTCTTCGCCCTCTCGCTGAGCCTGCGTCAGCGAGAGAATGTCGGTGACTAGGGATTCGAGTTTGGTCAGTGACGTTTCGACGTGGTTCAATCGCCTAAGCGCCAGCTCATTCTTGTGCTCACGAACAGCCTGTTGGGCTCTCGCGAGCAATGCAATCGATGAGATCAGAGGCGAGCGCAGGTCGTGCGACGTGCGATACGCGAACTCCTCGAGCTCTTCGTTCGATTGCCGAAGGTCGGCAATGAGTCGTTCGCGCTCGGTGATGTCTCGCGCGATTCCGACGATGAAGGGTTGACCTTTGGAGTTCTCGAATCGCACCTTGCGGGTATCGAGGACCCGGACGGTTCCATCTGGAAAGGTGATGCGCTCCAAGGTTTGAGAAGCGCCCTGGTCGAACGCTTCGCGGTCTTTGGCCAAAAACGCCTCGGCCTCCTCCTCCGGATATTCCTCCACGGTGGTGGTGCCGATCACCCGGTCTCGTTTGTCCTCAGGGTAGAGGGAAAGGAACGCCGGATTGGCTTCCACGATACGGAACTCTTCATCCTTGACGAACACGTAGTCAGGGCTGTTGGCGTTCATGAGATCGAGAAACGCGCGGGCTTCGGCAAGTTCTCGCTGGATGCGCTTTTGCTCGCGGATGTCTTCGATAATGCCCAGATAACCCACGATCTCGCTCGCTCCCGCGCGCACGCAGGTGACGGTAAGCGAGGCGGGAAACCGGCTTCTATCCTTGCGAACAAATGTCCACTCTCGTTTTTCGGCGCCCACCAGCCGCGGCTTGATGACGAACACGTCGAAGCCTGGTTCCACGGGCCGCTGAAGCTCTTCTGAAAGCTCTACCGCGCGCTTCTGAACTTCATCAAAGTCATGCCAGAGCGCGGGCGACTCTTTGCCGACGACCTCGCCGGCCGTATATCCAAGGTTGTCCTCAGACGCTTTGTTGAACCACGTGACGACACCGGTCGGGTCCGTTGCAACGATGAGATGATGCGCGCTTTCGACGATCGCCCTCGCCCATTCGTTGGTTTCGATCGACGCCTTATCCATGACTACAGAACTCTCTTCCGCCGCTGACGGTCACAGGAAGCCTAGGTCTACGGCGCAGGGTCTCCGAAGCGGTCCGCGATCTGAAGCGCGACGTCTTCGGTCAGTGGCTTCGTCAGATAATCGACCACCAATCCATACGAGCGAGCACGTTCGCGGTCCTCCGGCGCAGTAGATGACGTCATGACGAAGACCGCTGGGGATGCGACATCTTTGGAAAACGATTCCTGGATCTGAGAGTACTCATCGAGAAACTCAAATCCATCCATTCTGGGCATATTGATATCAAGAAGAATGACGACCGGAGGAAAATGGTCTGGAGATTGGCGTCGGGACTCGTCGTACGCGCGAAACATCTCAAGCGCTTCGAGCCCCGTGCGTGCTGAAAAAATGTGTTCAAACCGCTCGGTATCGCGAAGCACGATGGACACGAAGTCCACATCGGCGGGATTGTCGTCCACGATGAGGAGAGAGCGAACCCTTCGGTTTTTGGCGCCGTTCATCGTGGGCTTGAGGCTAGCGTGGGGGCGCCACTGTCGCGCAGACTGAAGGAGAACCGCGACCCTTCGCCGGGTGTCGACGTGACGGTGATGGTCCCCCCGTGCTCGCGCACGATTGCGTGAACAATGGATAGCCCGATCCCCGTGCCCTCATAGTCGGCTCGCACATGCAGGCGTTGAAAGGGCTCAAAAATCCGCTCGCAGTATTTGCTCTCGAAACCGATGCCGTTATCGGCCACCGCAAACCGCCATTCGCCCTCAGTCCGTTCCGCCGACACCGTCACCACGGGAGACACATCCGCCCGGCGAAACTTCAGGGCGTTGCCCAGAAGATTCAGGAAGAGCTGGCGCATTTGTGTCTCCGCGGCCTCCAAGGTCGGCAAATCGCCAACTTCTACGCGCGCGTTCGCTTCCGAAATCGCCCCCCCAAGGTCGGCCTGCACCCCGCCCAAGATCGCATTCAGGTCCACGGTCGTCTTGGGTACCGAATCGCGTCCGAGTCGCGCATAGACCAGGAGATCTTCAACGAGACGCTGCATTCGGGTTGCGCCCTCCGACGCGTACCCGATGAACATCTGGGCTTGCTCGTCGAGGCTTGACGCATACTTCTTTTTGAGCAGCCCCATGTAGCTCGACACCATCCGAATGGGTTCTTGAAGATCGTGGGATGCGATGTAGTTGAACTGCCGCAGCTGCTTGTTCGCCAGCTCGAGATCCGTATTGGACCTCGCCAACCGCCGGGAGCGCTCCTCGAGAGCTTCTTTCTGCTTTAGCGCAAGCGCCGCTGATTTTCGCAACTCCATCAACGCCACCACCTGGCGAGACAACGCTTGAAGCATGGTCCGCTGCGCGTCGTTGAGCCGGCGTGGCTGTCGATCGATCACACACAAAGTGCCAACCCGATAGTCGGTCGGCGTCTTCAACGGAGCGCCCGCGTAAAACCGAATCTTCGGCTCGTCGCGAACCAAAGGATTGTCGCGAAATCGATCGTCTACGAGCGTATCTTCGATATGAAATAGCTCGTCGTCATGTATCGCGTGCGCACAGAAGGCGACATCTCGCGGCGTTTCGGTCGCCGAAAGCCCGCGCCGCGACTTGAACCATTGGCGGTCGCTGTCCACGAGCGATACCAGAGAAATCGGAGTGCCACAGATGTGCGCCGCAAGGCGCGTCAAATCGTCGAACGCGCTCTCCGGCAACGAATCGAGGATGTCGTAGCTCTGCAGGTCAACGAGGCGCGCTGATTCGTCCGCGGGCATCGCCGCGGGCACTGCGCCGCAGCCAGGATGCTCGTCTACGGCCATGTCTTGTCCCTCCGACGCAGCATGCTTCGCCTCAGGATATCACGGCGGCAAACTACGGTGGTCCAGTTTGTCACCCCGAGCGGTGTTCTACGAAGCCAGCACATCCAGAGTCCCGCTCCGTATCAACGCCGACCTACAGCAAACGACCCGTGCATACAAACGATCAGACGGTTCTTGCATCTGCTCGGCTACCTCATTGAGCGCGGGCTCCCGCGACGATGAAGTCCGCGACCAGCGCCTCAGGATCCTCGGGCGTAACCACCACTCGCTGCAAAACGCTTGTGCACAAAACGCACTTGATCGCGCGTCAAAGTACGAAACGGTGTGTCGCAAGCGGCTTGCATCAGTACTGATTTTGCAATAAGTGACCGCTGCCCTCTGAATCTGGATGTCGATGGCGTGGCCGTTCGTGCGAAATTGATGCTTCTTTGCGGATGCCTGCTGTGGAGCATGTCGTGCGCCGCGGAAGCATCCCCATCCGAGGTTCCCCCCGCCAACGCGACGGGCCCGATTGCGCCCGTGACCCAGCCGGGTGCGCAAGCCGCCGCGACGACCATACCGCCAGCCACCCAACCCAATCCCGCAGGCCAACCCAATCCGACCGGCCAGGCGTTTCAGTGCAACGGCCTCGACCGCAGCGCACGCGTGCTGCACGGATGCGTACACCTCGTGGGAGACAGCCCCGCCGTCTTCCCGCCGCCCCAAGAAACGTTTGCGTTTCACACGTCCTACCAAGGCCAAGCCGGCGATGTCGGCCGCATCACCACCATAGGACAGGAAGAGCACGTCGTGCTGCTCGTGGGAAGCGGTCTTGAATTTCTGCGCGTACAGCTACCCGACAGCACCGCAGTGCCCACCCAGCTAGAGCCCATCGCCGCCCTCGCGGCAGAAGCCGCGCTCGATGGCAACGCGTGCAGCGCCCGCGATCTGCTGATCATTCCCACCGGGCCCACGTCTCCAGAAATCTTCGTGAAAGCCGAAGGACAGGTCGCTTTTGCGTTCGACGCCACAAGCCGTTCGGAATGCAACCCGTAGACAGCTCACCAATCGAGGAATGCAGTGCAAAAAATTCATCTCGTAGGCAAACTCGCCACCGTCGCGTGGATCGTATCGACGTCGGCATGTGTCGCGGACGTATCGGAAATCGAAGACGTGGAAGTCAAGCAAGTGGGCAACAAAAGCTGGCCCGACGACGTCACGGCTGCCACCCACGTATGCTCCGCGCACACGTCCGGGTTGAAGAGCGCCTCGGCTGCGCTTGGTGGCGTTATCTCGCCGGGTGTCGCGTATCAAGTCCTCCCAAGTTCGGCTGCCGCATTCCCGACATATGGACAGACCTCGTGCTGGTACGCGTTCAATCTAGTCAGGGATGCGAATCAGTGCGTAGGCACAACGGCTCTATGTGGCTCACTGCAGATTTGCCGTCGCGGACTGGGAATCAACGTCTACCACGGACGCCAGGGCAGCGGCATCATCCTGTTCGAAAAGGTGAACCAAACGTGCCAGTGAATCTCGGTGGCTCCAAACATCGCCGACAATACCGACTCACGGCTTCGTTCATCGCGCTGGCCACCGCCTCCGTGGCATGCACCTCAGGAGACACTGGCACGAACGACCCCGGCATAAACAATGCCGGCGCTGCCAATAATGCCGGCGTCATCAACAACGCCGGCGTCGCCAGCTCGGTCTGCGCGGGCCCGTTGAGCGAAGCCGTCCGGCTCGACGTGTGCTTTCATTTTGAAAAAGAACAATCGTCCGCACTACTGAGCCCCCCGCAAAACCATCGCCACTACCAGATCACAAACTCGGGCGCGCAATCGGTAGAGCTCAGCAGCCTCGCGGGCGGAATACCCAACGGAGTCGTGGGCGTGTTCAGCAACCATCCCTTGATCTTGACCTTCGCGTCGACAACCCAAGGAGCAAGCCAAGTCGGCGCGGCCACATTTCCCCCCACCGACCTGCAAGGCAAACTATGCGGTCTTCAGTATTCCTACTTCGTCCCCGTCGACAGCCAAAGCGCGCCCCAACTGAGCATCGCCCCCGCCACCCCGCAAATCACCTCGGTCCTCTTCGAAAACGTCACCCAAGACTGCCAATTTTCCCAAGGAGTGCCCCGGTAACCACCGACAACGACATTCAACGTGCTTTCGGCGATGAACGTTGCTCTCCACAGCGACGACTGAGAGTCGCTCACCGCGTCTCAGCTCAAGAGTTTCTCCACGGATCATCGGGAGACGCATCGGTGTCTTGCGCGTCATCCAGTCTTGCGAGCTCTGCCTCGCTCAGTTGTGGCGCACGCTCGAGCGCTCTTAGGAGCCCTCCCGCTGTCCGATCCTTCCGTTCCCAACGCGCTCTTTTGATCACCTGTGAGAATGACTCTTGAGGCGAACGCCGAGCGGCGCGAAGGCGTTCATAAGCCTCCAGGTCAATGGAAATGGTTTTTGTTCGCCATACATGTACATGCACATGGTTGTGCACGTCGCGTCAAGGCGGGCATCGGTCCGTAGTCCCCAGGAGACTCTAGTACGGCAACCCCGGTACATTGAGTTCGACCATATATACTTGGGTGTTCGTGGTGATGAATAACGTCTTGCGATCTTCGCCGCCGAAGGCCACGTTGGTCGCTCCGCCGCCATCCACGGTCACTTGTCCAATCGGCTGGCCCTGGGCGTCAAACACCTCGACGCCCAGGCTCGACGCGACGTAGATATTGCCCGCGCAGTCGGTGACCATGCCGTCTGCCCACATGGCTGCTTGGATGAACGGCTCGTCCCTCGGGTCTCTTGTGGGCGAGCCATCTTCGGCGATTGTGTATCTCCACACGCGGCCGCTCTGGTCATTCACGTACAGAAATTGTTCGTCAGGCGATAGCGACACCCCATTGGGTTGGGTAAAGCTTTCTTTGAACGCTTGCACGTTCTTTTCCGTATCCACCCAATACACCCGCTGCCCGGGATGAGCGCGTTCGCTGGGCGTCTGCCAGGTCGGGTCGCTGAAGTAGACAACTCCATCCGCACGCACAGCCAAGTCGTTGGGGGAGCCAAAGGGTTCGTCGGGCCTCGTAAGAAATTCTTCTCGCGAGTCCGCGACGGTTGAATCGAATAGCGTCAATCCTCCGTTCGAATGCGTGGCCGCCAAAATTCTTCCGTCGACCCACCGGGCAAGGCCATTGCTTCCGCTCTCAGCGACGTGCGGTATGAACATTCTGTCGCTCGGCGTGTACTTCCAAATTCTGGAAGAAGCGTCGCTGCCCCAAGGCTCGCCTTGCTTGTCGGAAAAGAACAATGCGTTGACATGGGCGATCCACACCGGTCCCTCCGCGCCCACAAAACCAGGACCGTCAATCAACGAAGCAGCGACCGGCTCGCCCGCCGAATCGAACGGAACGTCAGATACATCCGCGGGACACAAGGGCTGAGGCGACGGTTCCGAAATCTGAGACGAAGGCCCCGAACGGGTATCGTCTTCACGCTCGGCGCTTTTGGACTCGTCGCCGACGGAGTTGTCGTTCGAAGTATCGAGCGACGAACAGCCAAACATACCGACCAAACAACCAGCGATCGAACAACCTATCGCGCGCGCTTTCATCGTGGTCTTCCCCTAACAACACGCCAGCCACCGGGAAATACTGTTGAAGTCGGCTCGCGTATCGACGCAGCATAGCATGGGCACGGTGTCATGAACCCGATGTCATAAACCCGATGTCATAAACCCAATGTCATAAACCCAATGTCATAAACCCAATGCGCAGAGGCCGTAGGGCCTCCGCGGCTCGAGAGCTTGACTCGTCTATCGATATCGCGATAGCACGATTTTCGTGTGGCAGTAGAGAACGCACAGCGGTACTTACAATCTGAGGAGGATGCAATGAGTCAAAAAGAACAGCGCAAAAACCGGCAAGCATCTCTCACCGAAGCAGAAAGGCGACTTCGGGAGCTTGAGTCTACACTCAGCAAAGAGGACCTCCGATCGATGTTCGGAGGACAGAGCGAAACGAACACTGGCGACACGCACGCGTGAAGCTCGACCTTAGGGTTTGATCAGAATGCACGGGCGAACCTGTGAAGCGAACACAGCCGACAGCTACGGAGATTGCCAAACAGGTTCGTTTTGCCCGCTGGCCGAACCGGCGAGCCGAAGTCGCCGACGTGCTCCGCGTTTCAATTGAAGCGTGCAAAGGTTTTTACGCGCGACTCGATGCGCTCAGCGCTCCGGGCGGCATCACATCGTTCCTCCAGCACGCGGCCAATCACGCACCGGCCTACCGCGAATGGGTCGGCAACTCGAACGCAATTTCCGATTGCTCATACGCTGCGGGAAGCCCGTTTCCCCTTCTGGGAAGAGAGGCGCTTCACGACCGCCCGCTAGATTTTGTGACAATCAACCCCGCACACGACTGGTGCTACCCCTACCGAAGCAGCGGCAGCACCGGGGGATGGCTCACGATTTATCATGACCGCCCCGGGTGGTACGCGCGGAAGTTTTGGATCATTGACGAGCTCGTACGTGTCGACAGAGAGGTTGCTCTTGCGATCAAACCCGACGCAACCGCAAGCGTCATTCTTACCGACGCGATCGAAGGGCACAACGCAGCATACTACCTGCCGGCTCAGAATCTTGCGCAACTGGAGGTATTGCGCTTCTTCACCGGAGCTACCCGGGATGGCGCGTATGGACACGTATCCGAGGGAAGCCCGTGGGAACAAGAGCAAAACCTCGGCGAGATCACGGTCGCGGAAAGCCAGGAGGCCTTGATTCGTCTACGGAAAAAGCCGCCGCCGGTGCTGATGGGCCGGCCTTGGTTTTTGCGAAGCGTCATGCGCCTCGATCAGGAGTGGCGCCAGACAGGTGAACGCGTGCGGCCGGCGTGCCTCCTCGCGAGTGGCGGGCTGCTCTACAAAAGCGCCCGTCAAGAGCTCGAAGCGTGGTTTGGGTGTCCCGTATACGAATGCTACGCATTGACCGAAACTGCGGTCACCGCGCTCGGTCGCCCTGCCGAGGGCTTGTGGGTGAGCCCATTCGTCCGGCTCTCCGTGCTCGACGCAAACGGCGAGGAAGCCGAAGAAGGAACCGGCGAGCTCGTGGTCACCAACCTTATCAACTGGGCCATGCCGATCATTCGCTACCGAACTGGCGATTTGGGCACGGTCGAGATCGCGGAAGACTCGACCGGAACGCGTCGACAGCGCATTACCAACCTTCCCGGAAGGAGCGCGGTTTCATTCACTCGAGGTTCGAACTCGATGAATCCGCATGTGCTCGATTCGATTTTCGAGCGACGCTCCATTTTCGACTATCAAGTGCACCAAAGCGGATCGACAGAGTTCACCGCGCGCTGGATCCATCCACCCAAGACCGGCTCAGAGCGCGGTGACGTAAACGGCAACGACGACATCTGGCCCCGGCCCGCGCCCAGGTCGCCCAACACCGACGCGCTCATCGAGCGAGAACTACGCGCCGCATTCGAGCGGCATCTCGGCCCGACATCGCTCCACATCGAAGTGAACCAGCCCCTCCACGTCCCGCGCGGCAAGTTCTATCGATACTTCAACAAATACGCGGGCCTGCTCGAGTAGAGGTCCCGAGCAACCCGACCAGCCGCTCTATTGTAGCCACTCGATCGCCCGCGCCCGCGCCATTCCAGCTAGACCGCACGCACAGAGTCGTCGGGGCCCGCGGGATGAACGAGACCAAGCGGGCTCGGACGCAACCTCAGCACCGTGCCCAGCGCGGCGAGATAGATCTCGCTCGACGCAGCCGCAAGACGCTGATGAGCAAGGCCTGCAATATCGCGAAACGCACGACCCATGGACGATTCGGGGACAATGCCCATACCCACTTCGTTGGTCACGAGCACCACATGCGCCGAACAGTGCCCCAGCGCATCCACCAACTCCCCGACCGAACGTTCGATGCTCGCTTCCGAACGACCGTCGACGAGAAGATTCGAGAGCCACAGCGTAATGCAATCCACAAGCACGACATCCGCATCGTCCACCTGCATCAGCAGCTCCGGAACCTCAAACGCCTCTTCGACCGTTCGAAACGTCGAACCTCGTTCTTTTCGATGCCGCGCAATTCGATCGCGCATCTCGGCATCACCCGCCTGCGCCGTCGCCACAAACACCCGACGCTCCCCAAGCTCAAGCGCCCGCGCCACCGCAAACCGACTCTTCCCACTACGAACCCCACCCCCCACCAACACCGTCGCTCGACTCGCCCCGCTCATGCTTCCGATCCCTTTCCGGGAGGGTCTGACCCCGCAGACCCTCCCCCCGCGGAATACGATTCCGCGTGTCAAACCGGGACATGGGTAACACTTTAGACCGGGGACATGGGTAACACTTTGGTTCACTTTGGTTCTTACTGTTTGATCT
>JANQQS010000001.1 GCA_028284955.1 Myxococcota bacterium
CGAGGAAATGCCGAAGCATGTTCGAGCGTGAGGGGATGGCGGCGAATGGCCTGCCGCCGCAAGCGAGCCGACGGGAGCGTTTGACACCAGTCTCCTAGAACGCCAGGAGGCACAGTGAATCTTCGATGCACGCCGTAGAGCCTTCAGCGGCGCAGTAGCCAGCATCGTCGATCAAAGAATCGCACCATACGCACCCGTCTACGGCGTTGCAGGCGCCGCAGGACGTCACGGTGGGACACACCGGGTTTTGCTGCTTTTTGGAACAGCGGTCACCCAAGCACTCCAGGTCGTTTTCGCATTCGCTGCCCGAGGCGGGGCAACAAAGCTCGTTTTCTCCGCCGCAGGGCCGGCAAAGGCCAGTCGAACATCGAAGGCCCGCGCCGCAAAGCTCGGCTTGGTCAGGACAGCATACCTGGTTTTCGTTGCCGCAGTTCCCCGAAAGCGGCGGCGTGGTGGCGGTGTCTGAGCAGTATCGCTCTTCGTTTTTGGTGAGCGAGCAAGCCATGTCTTGCGCCGCGCACTCGCCGGCGAGACACACTGCAGTCAACCACGACCGACCCGCCGTATCGCAGTTGCAGCAAACCGGGGCGCATTCTGCCGCTTGCGTACACGCGGTTCCCGCGGGAGTCACCCCTTTCAAAACCATGGGGTCACTCGGACAGGTGCCGTTGAGCTGCTCGGTTTGCGCCGCCCAGCTATCGCCCGAATCGGTCTGCCCCGTCGTAGCCTCGCCGTTGTTCACCGGCGTCGTCGTCGCGGTGTCTTCTGGAACCGTGATCTCGGGCGAGGTGCTCATCGAACCGGCATCCATTTCCGTCGACGTCATCGGTGCGTCATCACCGCATCCTGCGGCCGCGACCAAACCAAACGCACACCAACCAATCCAAGCTCTCTTTGCCAACATCTCTACTCCTGGCCGCTCGCTGAGGTCCACGGACTCACTCCGCCGCGAGCACGAGCACCAAGCTGCAACGAGCGTTCCACACGGTTTGCGTCACGACCTGCGACGCACTTCGAAGCGCAACAAACCGAACTCTGCCGCGAACTTAGCCAATCGCTGGCCGCGTTTCGGTAGCCCCGCGCAAACCCCGGATAGCGAGACTCCGGAACCAACAGGCCGAGGCCGTCCGACCCCAAACTCTGTCCATATTTGGTCCCCGTGAACCCGGATCGAACTCCAAAATAGGCGTGAAGACGCGCGCGAAACAATATGTTTTGCCGTCTGCCTGCAATTTCCGGGCTTCTTCAGGGCTGGATCGAAACTTGCTCCCATCAGCTTCGTGAGCCGACTCGACACCATTGTCGGGCTTCTTCTGTGCCATACCGCGCTTGTTGTTTCCGGGTGCGCCGCCGCGATCGAGTCCGACGCATCCGTGCCGCAAGAGCAGAAGCAGCTGGGGGAGAAGCGTGTGTTCCTCGATTGCAACCCGGAACAACAGGCGAGGCTTGAGCGCCACCTGAACATGATTGAGCCCGTTGTGCACTCCAAAGAATTTCGAGCGAGGCTTTTCGCTGCCCACTACGTGCCCTGCCTTGGCAGTCGGCAAGATCCCGTATTTCCGGGAGTTGACGGTCTGCCCGACGAAAAAATCGATTCCGCGCCCAGCACGCGCCTCGGGCTATCGCGCGCGCTGTCGGCAGTACGCGCGACGCTTCCCGTGGGCCTCATCTGCGCCGAACTGGAATCGTACGGACGCACGTACAACAATCGAGGATTTCATGAATCGGTTCGATGGGGCGGAGTTGGATTCGAAATCGATTTGTCGAGGCACGATGAACTGTGCCAATCGCCCGATTGCCAGACCCTAGGCTCCACGATCCTTCACGAAATCTCGCACCGTCGCGGGTTCTCGCACGGCACGTCTTTCGACGACCCGGAGACACCTTTTTCGGAAGAGCGCCGGAAGGCCAACGTTGAGCGATGTGGCGACGGCCATGGCGGAAAAAACGCCTACGAACTCAGCCTTCCGAACGTCCTCGACGTAGTCTACAATCGGCTGTTTTTTGAAGCTCAACATTGTTACGGCATGTCCGACGTAGTCCAGTGCGTAGGAGAGGTGTTTCCCCGCGACGGACTTCGCACGCGGCCTGAGCCATCCTCAGCGGCCCTAGACGAATGACTCGACACCATTCGCCACGCGATGTCGCTGTGCCTCAGCCATCCACGATGTCGAGAATTGACTCCAAAACTCTTTCAACGTCCTCAATCGGCTTCAAAAACACATAGCGCCAAGCTCCTTGATGTTCGCTCTTTGCCTGGCGTTAAAGCCCCGCAACACACCATGATACCCGTCTTTCGCCGCAGTCAGTTGCCTTTGAACTTTGAAAAAACTTGGGCCCGATCGGCTGGCCAAGTTGCTCCGCAGCGCGGCTCTCGACTTCTGCTGCACAAGACGCCAAGCGGTCGCGGCGGAGCACACGCGACCCCCATTCGCTCAAGCCATCGATCGCTCAGGGAAGATGCGCCAGGAACTTTGCGGCGGAGCAAAGTCGAACGCCATGTTTGCCTACGTCAGGCAGCATGCGATCTTCGTCCCCCCGCAGCGAAACCTGAAACGCCCAGCGAATCGGCACGCGGTCGAGCAAATAGCGCAGGCCGCGATCGAGCGGGCGGTCTTGGGTCTTTATTTCAACGGCAAGCCAAGGCGTTCGCTTTCGGAGCACCACCGCATCCACTTCGTGCCCCGCGGCATCACGAAAGAATCGGAGCTCAGCCGGTTCGCCAAGTTGATCTTCGATGAAGTGGGTGAGCTTCAGGAGATGAAGCATGACCAAATTTTCTCCTCTCGACGCAGCATCTTCGACTCGCCCGACATCCCAGAAATAGAGCTTCCGGCTTTTCTTCACCGCGCGAATGCGGGGAGCCCCATAGGGAAGCGCAAAAAAAATGGCGTATAGATTGTCGAGCACCCTGAGCCATGCATCGAGCGTTTCAAACGCGACCTCTAGGTCTTCGCGAAGTGCGTTGACCGACAAGAGCGACCCCACAACTTGGGGCAGCCGGTCGAAGAGAAGCTCGAGCTGGTCGAGGTCGCGGATGCGTTCTAGATCGCGAATGTCTTCTCGAATCAAACGGTCTCCGTAGGAGAGCCGCCACCGAGCAGCCGTGCGACCAGACGACGCCAAGAGCGGTTCTGGAAACCCTCCACGGCGCCAAAGCTGCTCCAGCGCTTCCTGCCACGCCGACACCGCTCGCCGCTCGAGTCGAAGCGCCTCATCGAGCGCGTCATTCGGCGGCAGACCATTCAGCTCGGCAAGGCTCACGGGATGCATTCGGTGCAAGAAATAGCGCCCTTGCAGGGAATCTCCGCCTCGTCGATAGGTGCTCAGGCGCGCACTCCCCGTCACCAACATCGAATGCCGCTCGTGATGGAGATCGTAGACTCCTTTAAGCCAGTTTCTCCAGCGACGATATTTGTGTAGTTCGTCAAACACCCAGAGCGGCGCGTCGGCCGGTAACCGATCGCGCTGCAAAGCTTGCCGATGCGCCGCGACGTCCCAGTTGAAGTAGCCCTCGTCGGTTCGGGAACGGCCTGGGTCAACGCTGCGCCAAGCCTGATGGAGCAGGGCTTTCGCCAGCGTGGTCTTCCCGCACTGACGAGGCCCCGCCAGCCAGACCATCTTTCGGTCAAGATCTTCGGCGACAGTCGACTGCAGCGTCCTCTCGAGCGGCACCCAAGAAAACTAGCATATTTTCGACCATACTCTAAAATATACACGCATAAATTAGAGTTAGATCGAATTTAGTTGACAATCTGCCCCGGCATGTTGAGGCGGATTCAAGGAAGCTAGGGAAATCGGAAGCACGTTTCAAAATGACGGGCTGAGTGCGCTCTTCTTTGGTACGAGCGACGAGCTTACGCGGCACGCCCAACGATATGGAGTGTTCTGATGCGAGATATTGGGTTTTCAACAGGGGCATTGGCCTACGGCGATTTCAGGCGGGCGCTTCACATACTTGAGGGTCATTCTTGTCCCGCAATCGAGTTGTCAGCGCTACGAGAATCGGAGTTACAGGGGTTGATGGAAGCTCTGGATGAGCTGTCGATTGATGAATACATGTACGTCTCCGTTCATGCACCGAGTCGCCGAAAAGAAATGTCGGAAAAGGAAATTGCAGAGTTGCTCTTGCCCTGCATTGATCGAGCCTGGCCCATCATCCTCCATCCAGACGCGATTCAAGATCACGGCTGTTGGCGTCAGTTTGGTGAGCTGGCTTGCCTTGAAAATATGGACGGTCGGAAGGCTTCCGGGCGAAACGTGGCAGAACTCGAACCACATTTCCGAAAGCTGCCCGAAGCTACACTCTGCCTCGACCTTGGCCATGCGCAGCAGGTTGATCCAACGCTTGGTGTCGTACGCGCGATTCTCCGGAACTGGGGCTCTCGTTTGCGTCAAATTCATTTGAGTGAACTGAACGCGAACTCCAAACATGAGCCTCTGAGCATGATGACGGTGTGGGCTGTTCAGGACGTCGCATCGATCATCCCTCCCGCACCGGTCATTCTCGAATCGGTCATCGGAGCAGACCAGATCGACGCGGAGCTCAAGAACGCGAGAGCGTGTTTCGAGGTCAAAACTCGAACCCGCCATAAGGCTGCCGTTTCAGCAGCGACTCTTGCATAGACCCAGTGCTCGAGGAGCGTGACCACAACGCAAGTCGGCAGGGGTGTAGAACAATCGAACCCGGGGCATGTTGTGGAGAAGTCGCGCAGCTCAGCGAGGCTACTCAAGCCCTCTTTCAATGTACTCGTCGAGACTTCCGTAAAACACTCGTGGACGGCGAAAGCCATCGCACTGGGAGATTACCTCGTCCTTCGTATTGCGCGTGTCGTTGTCGATCGTGACGCTGTATTGGTGCCATTCGGGCGTCGCGCCCTGAACAGACACAAGCAACGCTGCTTCCCACTTGATGTGTTTCATTTGCGTGGGCATCTCGATCTGCATGGAGAAATCACGATCGGTGAACGGAGCAATTCGTTCACCGTAGCCCAGTACAATATTCGTTTGTTTGCTTGCGTTAATCCCTGCCAACCGAGCGACGCCTGAGTTCAATTCGTGTAGCTGTTCTACATCGAAGTAGCGAAGCGCGGACTTGGGAACCTCTTTTGCGATCCTCCGACTCGTACGTGATGAGTGGGCAGGCACGTGCCACGCGGAAGAGGCTACATAACCGAACATTTCAACGCGCACGCGTTCCACCCAAATCGGGGATACGTTCTCAAGAACAAGCTGGAGCGAAAACAGGTTCCACTCAGGTACTTGCGACAAAAGTGTTCCGTTTGCTTTGGGTCGAAGTTCGGCGCGTTGTCGTCGACCGAGTGTCAGGTCCGCATAAAGGTATTCCGGCATGGTGTAGGTTCCATCGCCTAGACGGAAAGAGTACGTGGGACCTCCTTCGCTCCAGCATGGGATCAGGCGGTCGGTTCGAGGAATCGCTAGGATAAGCACTGCGCCCTCTGAGTGCTGCACAACGTGGATTCTTGGGCTGGGAACGAGGTGTGCACCAATCTGTTGGCCCAGCGTTCTCGTTGCCCATCCGGCTAGGTCTCCTCCGACGGATCCCGAGTTGCACGGTGACACCGAACGGTGGACCGGCTTATTCTTTTCCCGACGCTCTTCTACGCCAATGACCAGCAAGCCACCTTCAGAATTTGCAAATCCCGAAACATGGTGGCGTAACTCGGCGTTTCGCTCCTTCTTCTTTTTGTTGAGGAGCTTCCCGTCTTTGAACTCTAGGTGCAGTCCTTCCTCTGGATGTTGAGGGAGAAGACTGTCAATATCCTTGGAGTTCGGCGTGTGCCCTTGAAGAATCGACTGGAAAAGCGTGTACGCCTGACAACGAAGCATCACTCGTGCAGCATATCACCCCGAAGGTTTTCTCGTTATCGTTTCGAGCGAGACGGTTCCGCAGCCAGTCGCTTGGTTCGACGGCCAGATCGCACATGGTATCCTTTTGGGGTGCCTGAAGTATCTCGTTTTTTGGGAATCGTGATCCGTATGTATTACCGGGATCATGCGCCGCCTCATTTTCACGCAGAGTACGGAGACTACGAAGTCACCGTTACGATCGAAGGTGGCGTTGTGGAAGGGAGATTCCCAAGGCGAGCGCTGCAGCACGTGCTCGAATGGCTCGACATGCACCACGATGAGTTGAAACAAAACTGGACGTTGGCGCGTGAGGGAGAACCGCTAAACTCAATCGAACCGCTGGAGTAAGCCCAATGATCCTGCACGTCGAAGAAGCCGAGTATCTCGGCGAGTATCGTGTCTCGTTACGGTTCAATGACGGGACATCCGGTGAGGTCGATCTGCAAAGAGAACTTCGCGGAACCGTATTCAATCCACTGCGTGATACTGATCTGTTCAAGAATTTCAAAGTTGAAGGTCACACTCTCGCATGGCCGAATGGAGCAGATTTCGCTCCAGAGTTCCTCAAGAAACTCATGCAAGAACAGAGTCAGTCTGCCGCTTAGAACAATCGAATCCCGGCCCTAGGTCGGCGAGCAACGATATGAGCAAAAACACCAGCATCGCTTTGGGCAGTCACTTTGACGATTTTATCTCAGAGCAGATGACGCAGGGCCGCTATCGTAGTGCGAGCGAAGTGGTGCGAGCTGGATTGAGGCTTCTTCAAGAACGAGAAGCCAAACTCCAAGCCTTGCGCGCGGCCCTCATCGAAGGCGAGCAAAGCGGCGTCGCAGAACCCTTTGACGTTGAAGCCTTCCTCGAACGAAAACAGCGCCAATCCTCAAGTGCGTAGGATCCGTTTACGTCCAAAAGCCCGTTCGGATCTCGACGCGATTTGGAACTGCAGCGAGCGATCAAACGGGTTGATTGCAGCACAAGTCGCATCCCATAGAGCGGCGGAATTTTGGCCTGAGCGCGAGCGCCCCCACAGCGAACGACTGAGGAAGGCTCCGAGCCTTTCGCAGGGAGAGAGCGAGGAGG
>JANQQS010000002.1 GCA_028284955.1 Myxococcota bacterium
CCGAGGACATGCCGAAGCATGTTCGAGCGTGAGGGGATGGCGGCGAATGGCCTGCCGCCGCAAGCGAGCCGACGGGAGCGTTTGACACCAGCCTCCTAGCTTCATACTTCTTCACAGTTCTCGTCGCACGACCTTAACAACCGGCTCCTAGGTTTCTCATGACCTAGGAGGACGATCATGTTTGGATTCTTTGTGGGGACGGCCTGTCTGATCGGGCTGTTTGTGACAATGAAACGGCATCGGTACGGCGGACGATGCCGCGGCCGAAGGTTCGCGGGCGCGCATCTTTTTGATGAGCTGGGCCTAAACGAGGAGCAAGAGCGCGCCGTCCGCCAGCGGATGCGTCATTTCAGAGACAAAGTGCGCCCATTGCGGGATGAAAAGGAGCGCCTGGCTCGGGATCTCGCAACGGCCATTCGATCCGAGCACTTTGATGAAAACGTGCTGGGCGAAACGTTTGTGCGCCATGACGATCTGCTTCGAGAACTTCGTTTGGAGTTTGTCGAGATGATGGCGCATGTGCACGAGGCGCTCGACCAGCGAACCCGCGAAAAGCTCGCCGCGCTGCTCGAGTCGGGTCGCATCCAGCGGATGACGGGCCCGTATCGCTAACCAGCCCTGTCGCCAGACAGCTGCATCGCAAGACAGCTGCATCGCAAGACAAAGCAAAAGGAGAAATGAAATGAACAGATTTACCTATCGCACCAAAGTCACGTTGCTCGCACTTGGCGCGGTGGCCGGATTTGCCCTCGGGTTTCACCATCTGCGCCACCACAAACGACATTGTCGCGCCGAGCTCGAAGAACGCGTCACGAAAATCTGCGCGGAATCGCTCCGGCGCGCGCAGCAAGGATCGAACGCGACTCAAGACTAGCCCGGATATTTCACAAGAATCCATGAACCTCGCTTGCCCTTCGAAACCACAAACGGTTTTCGAATCTCGAAAATACACCGTGTATTCCCTTCGATCCGAAAACCGTTTGTGATTCCGAATCGCTGCGCGATCTTCGCGGATCTTGTGAAATATCCAGGCTAACTCCTGCTACGTTGGTCCCGATGCCCGCTCCATTGCCCATTCGTGTGTTGCTCATCGACGACGACGAACGTCTTTTTGAGCTCCTCGAAGAGTACCTATCCAACAACAATATCTCGCTGGACCACGCTGCACACGGGCGTGATGGACTTGCTGCGTTTCGCTCAGGCGCCCACGAGGCCATCCTGCTCGACGGTATGATGCCGGGCATGGATGGCCTCGAAGTCCTGCGAGAGATTCGGCGCACGAGCCGAATCCCTGTCATCATGCTCACGGCGCGCGGCGACGAGGCCGATCGCGTAGTGGGGCTCGAGCTAGGAGCCGACGACTACGTTCCCAAACCCTTCAGCCCTCGTGAACTGCTCGCGCGCTTGCGGGCGGTGCTTCGCCGCTCAGCGGCCCCACTCGAACACGAAGACCTCAGGGTCGCCGGCATCGTCGCGGACCCGGCCACCCGCCAAGTTCAACGAGACGGATCGCCGGTAGAGCTCACCGGGCTCGAGTTCGATATCCTCGTCGCGCTCATGCGCCGCGCAGGAAGAGTCGTTCCGCGCGAATCGCTGCTTCGCTACGCGGGGAGAGACGAAGCTCACGTCGGAGAACGCACGGTCGACGTTCATATCTCGAAACTGCGAAAAAAGCTCGGCGACGACCCCAAACACCCGACCCGCATTCGCACCGTTCGAGGCGTCGGTTACACGCTTTCAAAAGCGGACCCTTCATCCGGCGCCACCGACTCTTCGCCAGAAAACACTGGTTCGCCAGAAAACACTAGTTCGCCAGGAAACACTGGTTCGCCAGGAAACACTGGCCGCTGAACGCTATGCGACGGCGCGCCTCTCAGCCATGCAAGCGACCACGCAGCAAGCGCCTGCACCGCCGCATTTTTGCTTGGTTTGGATTCTCCATCGCGATCACCTTCGGCGTCGTAGGCGCCCTCGCGGGCCGTCCCTTTTCCCATCGTTCAGAGCCGCTCCGGCACTTTGCCGCCACCCAATTCGCAGCGGTCTGGAGCGACCCTCCGGCGCGCAACAAGCTCGCCCGCGAAGTGTCCAAGGCGCTCAACGTGAGGGTCAGCCTCAGCGACCCTTCAGGCACCCCGTTGATGTCTACCGGTCGTCCCTGCGGCCGATTTTCGTTCGTCGTTCGACCGCGCCGCAGCTCTGGAGAACAAGGTCCAACTGAGCTGGGCACAGTCCGTTTCTGCGGAGGCGTCCTGCACAGCAAAGTAGAGTTTCTCGCCGCGTTCCTGGTCGCCGGATTGCTCTTGTGGGGCGCCTCGGGGGTGATCGCCCATCGATTGGTGCGCCCGCTCAGTCGGGTCGCGGAGGTCGCGCGCGACATCGGAGGAGGAAATCTCGCCAGCCGCGTGACGTTTCGCCGAAGAAAACCCCCGGGCGAACTCGGGGAGCTCGTCGACGCGATCAACGACATGGCGGCTCGAATTCAAAAACAAATGGAGGACCAGCGCGCTCTTCTGGCTGCGGTGTCCCACGAGATTCGCACCCCGCTCGGCCACATGAAGGTCATCAGCGAACTGGCACGCGAGGGGCAGGTCGAAAAGCTTCGCGATCTCGAACAAGAAATCTCCGACGTAGACGCGCTGGTCGACCAACTGCTGGCCAGCTCCCGCCTGGAGTTCGAAACCGTGGATCGCCGCCCGCTCCACGTGGTCGACCTCTGCGCCCGTGCCTTGGAGCGCGCTCAGCTCGACGCCGGATCGCTCGATATTTCGCTTGAACAAACCGAGCTGGTCGGCGACCCGATGCTGCTTGGGCGCGCCATCGGCAATCTCCTCGAGAACGCAAAACGCCACGCCACGCGCATCCGGTCGCTCAAAGTGACCGGCGATGCCTATCGAATACAGGTGACGGTCGAAGATGAAGGCCCGGGATTTGGATCGGAGGAGCTCGATCACGTCTTCGACGATTTCTATCGCGGCACCCATCGCGCAAAGTCTGCGCACAGCTCTCTCGGCCTCGGCCTCGCTCTCGTACGCCGCATCGCCGAGGCGCACGGGGGGTCCGCCTGGGCGCACAACACAGCCCAAGGCGCCGAAGTCGGCTTCGAAGTCGCGAGAAACCAGCACGAAGAAGTCAACGACGAGAAAATCGCCTAAGATGGCAGGCATGGACCATTCACGCTTCGCCCTTCGACGCGTATCGCGCGCCGCGTTGTTAGTTCAAGTCTATGCTCTGGGTGCTGTGACACTGGGTACTCTAACACTGGGTGCGTTGACATTGGGAATAGGGGGCTGCGGCGACGACGATAGCGCCGCCGACTCTGACTCGGGGTCTGCGTCAACGCGAGGACCGCAAAGCGGAAGCGGCAGCAGCAGCGGAAACAACGGGGGGAGCTCGATCCCCAACCCGCTCACCGACCCCACCGATGGCCCGCCGGCCGGCAACCCAAACGGCATGGCCGATATTCCTGCAGAGGCGCGGCCCGAGGATGTGTCGAGCCCCGACGTCGTGGTAGGCAGCGGAACCGCAGACAGCTGCACATCTGAAGCATTTGTCAGCGCGGTCGCGCAAGGTGGCGTGATCACCTTCGACTGCGGAGACGACCCCGTCACCATCACCCTCGACGAAACGGCGCGGGTGTTCAACAACACCGGGCCTCAGATCGTCATCGACGGAGGCGGGCTTGTCACGTTGAGCGGCGCCGGCGCGCGGCGAATCTTGTACATGAACACGTGCGATGAATCGTTGGTATTCACCACGCCGAACTGCGACAACCAAGATCACCCTCAGCTTACCGTTCAAAACCTCACCTTCGTGGATGGAAACGCGTCCGGCGAAAGCCCCGATGGCGGAGGAGCCATCTACGCCTCGGGCGGGCGATTCAAAATCGTGAACTCGCGCTTCTTCAACAACACATGCGACGACGTAGGGCCGGACGTCGGCGGCGGCGCGGTGCGGGTGCTGCAGCAGTTCGAGGGACGACCGGTTTTCGTCGTCAACTCGACGTTTGGCGGAGAAGATGCCCTCGGCAACGTGTGCTCCAACGGAGGCGGCCTCAGCAGTATCGGCGTGTCGTTCACCGTGATCAACAGCACCTTCAGCCACAATCGCGCCATCGGCAACGGCGCAAACCCCGCCCAACCGGGAACCCCCGGAGGAGGCAGCGGTGGCGCCATCTACAACGACGGCAACCTCTTCACCCTCACCATCAGCGGAACGACCATCACCGACAACACCGCCAACGAGGGCGGCGGCGCGATTTTCTTCGTCAGCAACGACCGGAGCGGCTCGTTGATTCTCGAAGATTCAACGCTGGCTCGAAACATCAGCTCAGGCTTCGAAACCGACGGTTTTCCCGGAATCTTCGTGCTTGCCTCGGGCGACCCTCAAGTTCGCGGATCGACCACCATCGACCCATAAACGCTGAACACACTCACACCAAGCACCAGGGATTCGTCATGGAACCATCATCGAGCGCTCCGATTCTCGTCGAGATCAACGACTCGATCGCGCGCATCACCCTCAATCGACCCGAGAAACTCAATGCCCTGAATCCGGGAGTGCTTCGGCTGCTCAAACAAGAAGTTGAGCGCCTCGCTGCCGCACCCGCGGGAAGCATTCGATGCGCCGTGGTCACTGGCGAAGGCAAAGCATTCGTCGCCGGCGCAGACATTGCCGCCATGCAGAATATGTCGCCGAGCGAAGCAAACGACATGGCAGAGCTCGGACATGCCGCCCTGGACGCACTCGAGCATTTGCCCTTCCCGGTGATCGCAGCGGTCAACGGATTTGCGCTTGGCGGTGGATGCGAGCTCGCGCTGGCGTGTGACTTTATCTACGCCTCGAGCCGGGCCAAGTTCGCGCAGCCCGAAGTCAAACTCGGAATCATTCCTGGCTTCGGGGGCACCGCACGGCTCAGTCGGCGGGTGGGCATCGCGCGGGCGCGGGAGCTCATCTACACCGGCGCCATGGTGTCGGCAGAAGAAGCCGAGCGCATCGGACTGGTCAACGCGGTGTTTCCGCCCGATGAGCTGCTCCCCAAAACCCTCGATGCCGCGCGGTCCCTAAGCGAGGTGTCAGGGCTCGCCGTGCGTGCCGCCAAACAGGCCTTGCGAGAAGGCGAAGGACACCTCCTGCCGGAAGCCAACGCTATCGAAAAGCGTGTCTTTTCAGCCTGTTTTGGCTCAGAAGACCAAATCGAGGGCATGGCTGCGTTCGTGGAAAAACGCCCCCCTCGATTCAACCACGGAACCTAGCCCCGCCAGGCCTGCTGTGTGGTGGCTCACACTTGTGGGGCACCTCGTCCAAAAGATGAACGTGGCCCGACACAGGGACGTCGCACAGAGTAGGAAATCGGGGTACATTACGCTTCGTGGGCCCGCGTCGCGCGATTCGTTTCTGTTTCTCTCGGCACTCTCCCTTCGAGCAAGCGCTCATTGGGGTCGGGTTGCTTTGTGCCCTGCTCGGGTGCGGAACCGACTCAAGCGCCCCTCCGCTCACCGCAAACGCCACCGGGAGAAACACCGACGGCATCGCGAGCGACGACGCTGACGCCGCGGTCCCGGGAGACGACGCGGCCACCAACGCCACCGACGATCCCAATGTCTACCAGGCGGTGATCGATCCCGAACGCGGCGGCGTGCTCAACGCGCCCGGGCTCAAGCTCACGTTCCCTCCCGGCGCGGTCACCGAGGAAGTCACGATCACCGTCGAGATTCTCTCGGATCCCGTTCCCGGCTCTCTGCAGGCGTTCTCCATGCACTACCGATTCAGCCCCGAAGGCCTGGTGTTTCAAGTGCCGGGGACGATTCGCATTCAGCTCGCCCCGGACGCGGATCGGAATCGCGCAGCCATTTACTGGTCGACGGACGATCCGAACGTATTCGAGCGGCTTGACAGCTCGGTGCAAGGCAACGAAGTCATCGCAGATGTCGAGCATTTCAGCACCGGGTTTGCCGGAGGGCCGAACGAAGGTTCCTGCGACGATGACGATTTCGCTGACGTCGATTTGGGCTCCGTGGTCTCGGGAACATCGGTGGGCGCTTCCCCCGCCTATACCGGCACCATCACCCAAATGGGGGACGCCGGGGTCGCTGAACAATGTTTGGCGGCGGGCGGCGCGGGAGGTCCGTTTCAAGTGCTCAAATGGACCGCGCCGGCGGCGGGCGTATATGACGTCGTGGTTCGCAATGCGCGCATCGTGAATACCGGTAGCAATGTAGACGTTTGGGCAAGCGTTCTTGCCACCTGCGCCGGTCCAGAACGCCACTGCGGATTTTTCTCGAACCCCGAGCAGCTGGCCATGGAAACGGGAGAAAGCGTGCTGTTTGCGCTGACGCCGGCCGCCGTTTACGAACCGATCGACTATGAGCTTTTCATCGGGAACAACGACGCGGGGCAGCTTTGCCGAGATGGCGTGCAAAACAACGGTGAAACCGGCGTCGACTGCGGTGGCCCGTGTCCTCGTCCATGCTCCCCCTAGAGGGGTGGGGTTTCAGCGAACACCGAAACGTCGTGCCGTCAGTTGGACCGCGGTCGCGATTGCAGGATTGATCGCGTCGGGTTGCGACGCGGGATGCAAAACAACTTCACCCACCGATCGCAGCTCCGGTACCATTCCGATGCTTCACGCGAAACGGTTTCCAGAGCGCGCCATTGTTGTCGATGGCGCACTCGACGAAGCAGCATGGAAGAACGCCAAGTCTACGGGGCCGTTCGTGAACCCGAGCAGCGGACGCGAAGACCCAAACTCTCGGGTGAACGCCGAAGCAAAGATCGGATGGACCGATACGCACCTCTACTTCGCGTTCGAAGTGGACGACGACAAACCCCAATCGCCCTTCTCCGCGCAAGACGTCGACCCTCATATTTGGGAGCAATCGTCTGCCGTCGAACTGATGATCCAGCCTGGCGACCCCAAGACCAATCGCCACTACTACGAAGTGCAGGTCGACGTGGCCAAGGCCGTCTGGGACACGCAATTCGACGACTACAATCAGCCCATCACGACGACCCCGGGTTCAGGCACCCGATTCGGTCACCAGGAATGGAAAAGCCACGCGAAGCGCGCGGTTCGAGTAGACGAACGAGAGAAGCGCTACACCATGGAAGTCGCTCTCCCGTGGACATCGTTTTCCAGTCAACACAGCGCGATCCCACCGAAGCGCGGTGATGTCTGGCGGATCAATCTCTACAGCTTCCGCGACGGGCAACGCGATTCGATGAGTTGGTCGCCGATTCTCAAGCAGGGCAACTTTCATCGAGCCTCTCGTTTCGGCAAAGTGCAGTTTGTCCGCTGAAGTTCGTGGCCGGCCAAATCCGCGCGGTGCCTAATCTAACGCGCGGTGCCTAATCTAAACTGTGGCCCCAAGACTTCGTGAATACGAATTCTTTCTGAGGCATTCGAGAGCGGGGAGCGAGTTCCCGCTCACGCAAATCATCGGCCAGCGCTTCAGGGTCGCCGGGATAGCCCAGCGCGATCGCCGTCACGGGTTCGAAGCCTTCGGGAACTTTGTACGTCGCGATCACTTTGTCGCGGTCGAAGCCTGCCATTTGGTGGAGCACTATCCCTAAGCTCGTCGCCTGCAGCGAGAGTTGAGAAACCGCGAGCCCAACGTCATGGAACGCGTGGCGATTGGGCTTGTCGTTGCGCGTGAAGGTCATTCGGGCCACCGAAACCATCAACACGCTCGCGCGATTCGCCCACACTTGATTCCCGGGCACAAGGCACTCCAACAAGCGATTGAAATCATCTGTGTCCCGTCGCGCAACGATGAAACGCCACGGTTGCTCGTTGAAACACGATGCTGCCCAACGCGCGCTTTCGAGTAGCGACCGCAGCGCTGCGTCGTCGATCGGTCGATCCGCAAACGCTCGTGGACTCCAGCGGGCTCGAATCAAATCATGCACATCATGCGCGACGGGAGCAGGTTTATCCATGGCGCGGTGGTACCAAAGAGCCACCGCTCGCGCCAGCCCGTCGAAGCCGAATCGGTGCGCCAAATCAGCACGCCAAATCAGCGCAGTCGCGCTTGCTCGCGCTGCTCTCTATCGCGCCTTCGGGCTCGGTCTCGCGCTTCTTTCGCGGTGCCCACGTAGCGCTCCCGCGTTCCCATCACCCAATCGAACCAGGGCCACGAAACGCACCAATTCGCATCCGCCTTGGGGCCCATATGATGGTCAAAGTGCCATCGCAGATACTTGCGCGCCCAGGCAGTGTTCAAATGCGAGCGTCGATGAACGCGGTGGTAGTAGATCGCGCTGAGCACAAGCGTCCAAACAAAGTACGGCGCGATGGGCAACAGCAAGAGATGCGGAGCAACCACAAGGAGCAAACCGCACGCTTCCTTGCCCTGTGCGTTCCAATCGAAAATCGGGCGCTCGTAGCTGGGGTCGCGATGGTCGTTTTGCCGCGCCTGCCGATGGTGCTCCGACCAATGAAAGCTCCACATGCTTCCTTTGCGCTTGCCCAAGCCGTGCAGCACGTATTTATGAAGCACCCACTCCGTCGCGTTCGCGTACAGTAGACCGAGTGGAATGCCAATCATCGGTCGGGCCCGATCCGTCCGGGTCCGTGTCCTACGAACCAAGAACGAACACCAAGAAGCCATCGACCAAATACTTGCACCCACTAAAATTCTAAGGCCAAAAGTTTCCTCCGCCACCTCTGCGATATAGATAGGGCCGAGAAGATAGATCTGCTGAAGCCATCTATCAGGAGCACTAACGCAACGTATTCGTAGAACTTATGAACACGCCATCTCACAGCCCAGCAAGACGCTCGAGACGATTCATCGTCCGTGATTTTCGTGCTTCGATGGGTTCATGGCATAGTGAAGAGTGCCTGGAGGTTGTTGTTCTCCCATGCGTGGTATCTGGAACGCGCGCGCCATGAGCGCTGCACGTTTGAGCCCTACCTTAGGTTTGTGCCTTGCGCTGAGCTCATGCAGCTTGGAGCAAAACGGTCGTCTTCCCATTTCTCGAACCGACGGTTTGGAAGACGCAAGCGTGTCGACCCCGGGAACGTTCCCCACCCCGTCGCCGAACCTTGATGCCGATTCAGGAACCTCGCAAAACTCCGCCGTCCGTAGCGCAGACTACGAGGTTGTAGCGCACGGCGGACACCTCGCCGTGAGCGGCACGGGGCTATCTCAAATTCAATCAGCGGAAATCGGCAACGTCACTATTCCCCTTCGAGTAGAAAGCGACGCGCAACTAACCCTGGGCCCATTCCCCGACGACGTGCCCATCGGCCGCCAGCCCGTCCGGCTGCGAAGCGCTGCGGGAACTACTGCTACGTTCGAAACGATCGTGATTCACTTGGTCATCAACGAAATGGACCAAGAGACCAACGAAGGCGCGGATCGAGATCAGTTCGTAGAAATCGGAACATCTGTCTCTGACCTCTCTCTTCGGGGCTACATTTTGGTGCTTTTCGACGGCTCAGACGGAAACGCTTACGGAACCGTAGAGCTTGCCAATCCTCTCGGCGTCCCCACACGAACGGACGCGGATGGCCGATTGCTCATTACCGACTTGCCGACGGAAGCCATCGTAGGAAGAAATGACCCGAGCGCGTTGGCGATCTACCAACTGCGAGAGTTTCAAGAAGGAACTGCTGCAACCGAAAATGCGCTCATCGATGCTGTGGCCTATACCAATCGACGAACTGACCACGACGAACTCATCAATACGTTGTTGATTCCCGAAGGCCGAATCGTCCTCGACGAAGACGAAAACAACGACGAAGAAGATGAATCGATCCAGCGCTGCAACGCTGCGCGAAGAGACGGTCGCTCATTTTCCGTAGCCGACCGTACGCCCGGAGAATCCAACGAGTGCTCGTGATTCGACTTCTGAAATAGCTGGTTCAAACTCGCCGTCATGAACCAGCCCTCTCACCTAGACCGCGGCCGCGCCGTGATGGTCGACATTTCCCAAAAACAAGAAACCCAGCGCCGTGCGATCGCCTCAGCAATCGTCCGTTCCCGAACCGACGTGATCGCTCGATTGGCGCGTGGTGAGATTCCTAAAGGCGACGTGCTCGCCGCCGCGCGCATCGCCGGCATCATGGCGGCAAAAAAAACGAGCGAGCTCATCCCGCTCTGCCATCCCCTAGACCTCACCACCCTAACCGTCGATTTCAAACTCGCCGAACGCACAGTGACGGTGACGGCCTCGGCCGGCACAGTGGGAAAAACCGGCGTAGAAATGGAAGCGCTAACCGCCGCCTCGATCGCCGCGCTCACACTCTACGACATGTGCAAATCACTCGACCGCGCCATGGTCATCGAACAAGTGCGGCTCGAACAAAAAGAAGGCGGAAAAACCGGCACCTACTCCGCTGACCCAACGTCTGAGTAATTCGCTTCTCCCCATACGAGCAAAACACCAGATTCAACCAACAGGCTCAGGTCTAGAGCAATGATGGCTCAGGGTGCATCCCCATAGAGCAGTGATGATCACACGGGTGAATCGCAGCGCAAGTCGCATCCCATAGAGCAGTGGAATTTTGGTCTGAGCGCGAGCGCCCCCACAGCGAACGACTGAGGAAGGCTCCGAGCCTTTCGCAGGGAGAGAGCGAGGAGGTAAG
>JANQQS010000009.1 GCA_028284955.1 Myxococcota bacterium
GGGGGAGTTTGGGTGAATCGGCGGGGTCGTACCCCGACGAGAGGGTCTGGGTGCCATGGGTGCCAGACCCCCAGGCAAACTGACCACTGCTCTAGAGCAGAAGTTGCACCGAAAAGGGGGTGACGTCTAACCTGCGATCATGGCATCGGTTTCGAATGCGCCGGTGCTGGGCATCGACCTTGGCACCACTAACTCAGTCGTGGCCATTGCCGACGGCAAAGAAGTCCGTGTGCTCGCGGACGACGCAGGTCATCGCTTGGTCCCCTCGGTGGTTTCGTTTCATCCCGATGGGAATGTCCTCGTCGGCGACCGAGCCCGCGCGCGCCGATTGATCGACGCTGAAAACACCGTCTACTCAGTCAAACGATTGATTGGGCGGCCGTTTGATACGCCGGAAGTCAAACGCGCCCAGGAACGTTTTGCGTTTACGCTCAAAGCCAATGCGCGCGGTGGCGTGGTCGTGGAAGCGCGCGAGCGAGAATATACCCTGACGGAAATCAGCGCGCTCGTGCTCGGCGAAATCCGGCGTGTGGCCAAAGAGTCGGTCGAACAAACCTGCGATCGAGCTGTGATCACGGTTCCGGCAAACTTCAACGAACTTCAACGGAGCGCGACCAAGGCCGCAGGACGCGTCGCCGGCCTCGACGTGCTTCGGATTCTCAACGAACCTACGGCCGCCGCGCTCGCCTATGGGTGCGGCAAGCGTCAGCCGGAAAAAGTAGCGGTCTACGATCTCGGCGGAGGAACGTTCGACATCACCGTGTTGCTCCTGGAGAACGATATCTTCGAGGTGGTCTCTACCGCGGGTGACAGTTTTCTGGGCGGCGACGATTTCGATGTCTTGATCGCCGACGCGATGTCCGATGTGTTCTTGAAGCAGCATCGATGGGACCCGAGGGACGACGGGCAAGCCTACGAGCGGCTCCGCGCTGCGGCGGAATGGGCAAAATGCGAGCTTTCCAAGAGCGAAAACGCAGCCCTTACCGTTGAAGAGTTGGTCCACGCAGAGCGCGGGAAGCCGCTCGACCTCGAATTTGCGATGACCCGCGCAGAGTTTGAAGAGCGTGCGCGTCCTGTGATTGAACGATCGTTCGACGTGTGTGGAGATGCGATGAGCAACGCGGCAGCCCGCCCTCATGAAATCGATACCGTGATTCTCGTCGGCGGCTCAACTCGGATTCCATTGGTTCGACAAATGGTGCGCGATTATTTCGATTGCGACCCGCGCACCGACATCGACCCGGATTTGGTGGTCGCTCAAGGCGCTGCGATTCACGCTCACGCACTATCATCGGGTCGCGTGAAGCACCGCGCCCTCGGGCGAATTGCGCTGAAACAAAAAACCCGCGTCGAAATCGAAGCAGCCCGCGCCGCTCGAGCCGCCCGCACCGCGGCGCTTCCCAAACAGCCTGCGTTTGCACCGACCCTGCAGGTTGAAAAGGCGCCCCCCGCGCCGCCGCCGCTGCCTCCACCGATGCCTGGGGGCGTCTCTGGGCATCTCGCGGACAGCCCTGCCGCGCTCCCTGATTTGCCGCCGCCCTCGCGCCCGCCACCCCCTGATCCTCAAGGGGTGCTGGTGACTCCGGCCGCCATCGTGGTTGGAGACGGCGCGCCCAATCTCAATATTCCCGGTATCGTGTGGCCGGAAGGTCCCGGTTCAGAACCTGGCGCCCCGGGGCCCGGAGACAACGCCGCCGCGCCGCCTCCTGCTCCGCCTGCTGCCCCACCGGCTGCTCCATCGGCCGCGCCGCCTCCTGCATCGGCGCCAGGGTCGTTTCTGGATGGGGACAGCCCGCCATCGACAACGCACAATCTTCCTGGTCTAGACCTTGAGGCGTTGCAGTCCATTCCTCCTCCGCCAGCCGCGCCGCTATCCATGGCTCCTCCGCCTTCGGAAATCCCCCAGCCGGCCATGGTCATGCCCGAGCAGGCTCCACCGATTTTGCTCGACGTTACGCCGCATTCTCTCGGGCTCGAGGTTGCAGGCGGCTATTGCCAACAGATCATTCGACGCAACGTTCCTATCCCCGCCGAACAAACCCGTGTGTTCACTACCGCGCGCGACGACCAAGAGGCCGCTCAAGTTCGAGTTTGCCAGGGCGAATCGCGTTCGTTTGAGGAGAACCAAGCGCTCGGTGAGGTTGTGTTGTCTGGCCTGCGCGCTGCGAAACGCGGCGAAGTCAAAATTGAAGTCGTGTTTGTACTCGACGCGAACGGAACACTCGATGTTACTGCACGCGATGTGGATACAGGGACCGAGCAAGCCACCCGCATCGACTTGCTGGGAGGCTTGACCGACGAGGAAATCGAAGCGATGCGCACCCGACACGATAGCCTGATACTGTGATGGATGTGCGATGAGCGACGACCGTCTCGACCAGCTTGACTACTACACGCTGCTTGGTGTGTCTGAAGAAGCTTCGATCGCACAAATCAAGGTTCGATTTCGTGAATTCGCGCGCAAGTACCACCCGGATCGGTTTGCCGGAGCGAGCCCCGAGAAGATGGAACAAGCCAACCGAATTTATCGGAGAGGAAGCGAAGCGTTTCAGGTACTCACTGACCCACGCACGCGAGCCGCCTACGACTCGGCGCTCGAACAAGGCTCGCTCCGGCTTGACGCGGAAGCCCAGGATCGCGCCCTCGCGCCGCCTCGCGCCAAAGAGGCCAAGCCAGCGCCCGTGCGCTCTCCCATTCTGTCGCCGCAGGCGCAAGCTTTGTATCGGCACGCGGTAGACGCTTCGCGCAAAGGAGACTGGCTATCCGCATGGCGGGCCCTCAAAGCGGCCAACGAAGTCGAGCCTCGCAACGAGTTTCTTGAAACGCGTTTCGCTCAGGTCGAAGCGCGGTTGCGCACCACTGGATTCTGACGAACACCGCGTTTCGACGAACGCGGCGATTCAGACGCAGTCGGAGCAGGGCGAAGGGCGGCCATTTCGTGGTAAAGTCGCTCGTGCTCGAACGCGCGATTCTCCATCAAACGCGATTTCGTACGCCGGGCGTTGGCCCAGACGCTCGAGGTGTCGTGCTGGGCGGGCGCGGAGCGGTCTTGTTCGCGTCTCTAGACGGTTTGGTTCGTTTTCTAGGGGCCTATTCTCATGAAGAATCGCTCGACGAATTGATCCCTGCCCTTGAGATTCGCCAAATCATCACGCCTCTAAAAACCCGGGAGCTGTTGCTTCTCGTCCCCGCCGAATCGTCGTACCGCATGGACCGCGTCGCTGGTCACGCGCGGTTGGTCGGCGGGCTTGTGTTTACCGGAACGTCTCGGCACTTCGTTCAATATCGCGATTGGAAATCTCCCCTTGGCTACGACGTGCAGGATGTGGTCGATACGCCTGCGGACATCGTGCTCTACAGCGATTCCTTTCAGCAGGCGTATTCATTTGAGCGTCCTTTGGATCTGCCGCAGCTCATTTTTTCGCTCGCGCCCCGCCTTGAAACGCAGCCGGCCGACTCGAGCTACGAAAGGATCTGGATCACGGTTCACCAAGGCCTGCGTGGTCCGTGCCTGCGACACTTGCTTCGATTCGGGGTGCGCGCCCGAATCGGCGAGTTTTCGCGATCGACCCGCGAATTGGTGGCTCACGAATCGGAACTCTTGCTCGAAGCTTCCCGCGTTCCCGAGCACGTCTTGGAACTCTTTCGAGCTCTGCCTGGAGTCGATGTATTTCGACCGGTCGGCGATAACTATGGAGTGGAAATCGGCTACCAACACCCGGTCGCGCTCGAGTCTTGCTCGACCCTTGTCGCCCAAGACGGGTTGATTCTCTTTCGTGGCGGCGCAGATGCGATTCATATCGAACGAAAACCTTCTTTCGCTCCGATTCAACATATGGTGGGTGCGAAACAGAACTCGCTCATCGGCAAGGTAGGTCTGGGCGATACGGACGGAACAGACGACGCGCTGTCCGCTTCTTTTGGCCCGACTCCTGGACGGTCGCGCGACGCTGAGCCTTCGGTGGCGATTCCTTTGAAGTTGACGCCGCGGGCACATTCAAACCAACGACGCGTCGCGACGATTATCTCTTTCGAACAGCGTTCGCTGTTCGCGCGCGTACTCTACCTGATGCCGCAAAAGGCTCTTGAGTCTATGCGTGTCGTGATATCCGACGAGCAGTTCTTCGTCCTTGATGAAAGTGGAATTGAGGGTGTGCCACTCGGCCAATTTTATTCAGAACTTGCGCCGCAGATTTACGTCCCGGTGGGCTATTCGCTCGCTCCGGCTATCGAGCCAAGCTTGCTGCAGGAGTTGGTGCCGGGAAGCCAAGATGGGCATATCTTTTTCCAGCCCGAGGACCACGACTTAGCGCATGATGATTCGGCGCATCACAAATCATCGCCGCATCAACCCGTGCGGGTCGCGGACGATGCGTTCGAGACCTGCTCGCGTATGCTGCTTCAACGTCTGGCTCCTCACACGATTCGTACCGATGCTCCTGGCGACCTGGCCTCAGGATCACCGCTGCCTCTATTTGAATACGATCGTGAACGTCGCTTCCCCCTATGGGGTCTCGACGAAGATGCTCCTGTCTCCGCGGAAGAGACTTCCACAAAGAGCGATCCTTCGTGAGTGCGAATAAACAGGACCGAGTTCGCGCGCAGAGATGGTTTGACGAGTTTCTGATGCCACTCGCTCAAGCTCAGTCGGTATGTCTGCAGCGACCAATTTCGCCTTTCTTCACTTCGGCGTTTGACGCCTCGTGTCACGAAGCGGAGTCGTTTCTCGCTCAATGGCACGAAATACGTGTGCGACAGCCGCGGGTTCCTCCGAACCTGCGGTTGCCAGCGCCTGGAGCGGCGACCCTCCGGCTTGTCGGCGCGGGGCACAATCTCATTTCGCTCACCGATTCCAGTCTCGGTCGCATGGGAAGCCGTCGCGCGCGCGGAGTCATCATGACCTGGGTAGACGAGCTTATCGATTCCACAACCCCGCCTCGAACGCGTGGAGAAACCTTTACTCGACACGAGCTGGTCACTCGGTTGCTTGCCTTAAAACGGAAAGACACGGTGATCAAAAATTGGGCCTACACATATCGATTTCGAGGACGACGAGTCCCGGGAAATGTCACCGCGTTGCCCAAGCTTCGCCGGGTGCGCGTGTCTTCCACAATACGCGATTTAGGTTCGCTTTGGACAGAGCTCGACCGGACCACCGCGCTTGAGCTCACCGAGCGCGCTCACGCGCTGGTCGTGCGGTCTCCGCTCACCCACTTGTTGCATCCAAATCTTTTTCCCGGGGAAAAAATTCCTCCGTTTCGGTTTACGTGGGCTTCGATCGCTGTTCTCTCGGACCCCACCATGCGTTCGCTTGTCGCAAGGACTCTAGCGGATTATGGAATCGCGCCTCTGGCCGACCAGCTGGGAAGGGCCCTCGAGTCGTTTGCGGCCCACCGACCGTCGCCTAACCTCCGATACTACCTGATGACTTTACTCGCCGAGATGCTGGGGTACTACGCACTCACCGTGGAACGCACCCCTGGCCATCCGTGGTGGATTCCTAAAACACGTCACGAAAGGGTTTTCGCCGCGTTCCTCTCCGCCATCTCAGATGGACCCGACTGGCTTTCCCGACTTGTTGAGCTCGACGACCCTCGACAACTCATCCGCCGTCTGACCACCCACCTCGCAACGCGTGTCGACGACGCCGCGAAACGCCTCGCTTCGTCTGTCGTCGACGGCGCCAGGCTTTCATCGGGACCCGCCGAGGATAAACGGGAGAACGCGTCGTGAGCGCATCGGACGCCGAGCTCGCAGCCAAACTTCGAGGCGTGGGTGAAACCCTTGAGCGATCGTTCCTCGGGAAAAGTGAAATCGTTCGCTTGATCTTGATCGCAGCCATCGCTGGCGAACACGCAGTGTTGATCGGTCCACCGGGGACTGCCAAGAGCGCTCTTATCCGCCGCTTCGCCGAGTTGGTACACGCTACGTATTTCGAGTATCTGGTGACCCGGTTCACCGAGCCCAATGAGATTTTTGGTCCGATCGATATTCAAGCTTTTCGCGAAGGCCGCTACGAACGACGTACTGAAGGAATGCTCGCTCAGGCGGAGGTCGTCTTTCTCGACGAAGTGTTCAAAGCCAACAGTGCGATTCTGAATTCGCTGCTCGGCGTGCTCAACGAACGGCGATACGCGGTTGGCGCAACGGTGCAAAAGGTTCCGTTGATCAGCGCGTTCGGTGCATCCAACGATGTCCCGAACGACGAGGATATGATGGCGGTCTTCGACCGATTTTTGATCCGCATCAAGAGCGACAACCTGGAAAGCTACCATTTCGCAGAGCTGCTGCAGAAAGGCCTTCAGCTCGAAGCAGCCCGCCACCGCGAGCCGACCGGCAAAGCGATGCTACGCGGAGAAGATTTTCGCATCATGCACGAGCGACTTAGCAACCGACTCCGTTTCGGAAACGATTTCGTCGCAGCATATAAAGGACTCATTTTTCAGATTCGCGCGGAGGGTATTTTCGTTTCGGACCGCAGAGCCGTCAAGCTGCTCAAACTATTCGCCGCAAGTGCATTTCTCGACGGTCGCACCGAAGCGAACCCGAGCGATTTTTTCATTCTTCGCCATATTTGGAATAGCCCAGACCAAGCGAGTCTGCTTGAAGCGATTGTTGCCCCCACGCTCGACGCCTGGTTCCAGCGCTTTCCAGAGTCTCAACGGTTCGGCGCGGTGGGCGTCGGGCTCGATGCTCTCATTGCCGAAATCGAACGTGTTCGCGCTGTAATTACTTCGGAGCGCACGGTGAGCGACGTGCAGTTATTTAGCCATCTCAAATCGCTTACCGAGATCAAAGGCGCGCTACAAACCATCAACACCGAACCCGCTCGCGAAGCCAAAGCACGAGTCGAGCAGTTGCTAGGCCAGGTATTGCAGAGCGGCCGCTTCAACCGTTAGAGTTGAACGCTTGGCGGTTGGTTCTCATGTTCACCCGCTCGCCGCGGCGGAGATCGGTTCGTTGGCGCTTTCTTGTGTTCAGCACGAGACGCCTCAGCTCTATGCACGAGCGGCTCGCTGGCGCAATATCCTTGCGAAAGTAGGCGTCTACGCTCCGCTCTGGGCAACCCACGATATCGGTTTGCTTTTCGTGGCGGGAAGCCGCGGCAGCGATGCAGCGTTGCGGGATCGGCCGGGTCTCTGGAAGAACGAAAGCCTGAGGGTTCGTGCCGAGCGATACGCGGCCATGATCCGGGAGCTGATGGAAAGTGATGTGACAATGCGTGCGCGACAATCGTCGCTTTCCGATGAGCTCATTGCAGTGGTTCTTTTGCGGGTTCTGGGTCCACTCTGTGAGCGAAGTTTCACCACGCGTGGTGCACCTCCACTGCCTGTCGACCCCGAGGTCTATCGCAACGTCGAACTGCAGTTCGTTGAACTTGCGCGACGCGACATCGCCCACGAAATCGCATTTCTCGATGGGTTGTTGGCCCAGCGTATTCGGCTGATGACCGCGATCGAGCATATCGATCTCGACATGCTTCGTTTGCTGGGCCTATTTGGGGCGGAAGCAAGCGCAGGAAGTGTCCTCGAGCTCGTGGATGTGCTCGGCGCGTTGGATAGCCCGGATGCAGCCGATGTGGTTCAGTTTTCGATGGATCTCATTCCGAGCGTACTCGAAACAAAAAAGCCGAGCGGATCGCAACGCTACAGCGTAGACGGCTATCGAGGTCTCGAACGCCGTGGCTCTTTGGATTCCCTAGTGCTCAGCGAGTTGGCCTTCGATGCGGAACTCTTTGAGCAACGGTTTTTTGAACGCGAAACACTCTACTACGCTCGAGAAAAACAACATCAAGAAGAACGGCGGCTACACTATCTGCTGGTGGATGCGAGCGCGTCGATGCGAGGTCAACGGGCTACGTTCGCGCGCGGGCTTGCGCTTGCGCTGACCAAGAAATTTGTGTTGCAGGGTGATGGAGTCCGCGTGCGCTTTTTTGATTCCCGACTTCACGAAGCCCAACAAGCAGGGCGCGGGGCTCGCAAAAACATCAATATTCCCTACATACTCTCCTTCCGCAGTGAAAAGGGGCGCAACTACGCGAAAGTCTTTCGCGAGCTATCGACGGAACTTAGAAAGTTGTCCCAGCAGCGCGTGGGGGCCCCTATTGTCTACCTGCTCACACACGCACAGTGCCACATCCCTGTCGATACTGTCGATCGCTTGCGAGAAGAAGCGCGGCTGTATGGAATTTTCATGTTGCCCAGCACCGGCAGCCTTGATCTCGAGTATCTAGACCGGCTCGACACCGTTCAAATTGTCGACGAATCGGTGCTCGCGCGCCGGGAGACGCGCGCACAGCGGGCGTTCGACATTGTCGATGATGTAGTCGGCCCAGAACGCGGACGAAGCTCGCGTCCGCCGCGAACCAGCGATGGCTTTCGACAAACGACATAGCTGGGATCGAGCAAAGAAGTCACTCGATCGCGGACAACCTCATGCGGCGCTTAGCGACTTATGGTCACTGGTGGATCGAACACACCTCGTGCGGGAGGAACTGAACACCTATCTCGATGCGTTGGGCCACGTCTACGCTCAAATCGGCCGCACCCGAGCCGCGGCGACCATTGCGCTATACAGCGGCGACGTTGCCGAAGCTGCCGAACTTTCTCAAAGCTGCCCTACCGATCTTGCGCGTTGCGCCATCAAGCAAGGCAATATTCAGGAGGCAGCTCGGCAATACTGCGAGTACAAATGGATCGGTCACGCTGCCATTCAGCTTGAGCAGGCGGGGGACGACCGCGGAGCTCGAGTGCTGTGGGAGCGACTCTCCGAAGCGCCGGAACTTCGCGACGACACGTACACGCAGGGTCTCGTCCGATTCAACCTGGGGCGTGCGTCCCGTCGTCTCGGGGATACCACCGCCTATCGTGCTGCGATCGTGCGCAGCATTCATCTGCTTGAAGCGGCTGCCGACGAGTTTGAACGAATGGGCCTGCGCGAGCGCGCGTTTGATTGCTTTCAGGTTCTGCTCACGCTGGGCAAAGACGGCGCGTTCGAAAACTTGTCGGAAGGCTATCTGAACTGCATTCGCATTCTGAAAGAAGACAACTTGAAGTACTACGTACTGCAGTACTACGAAGACTTTCAGACGCTTGCGATCGAACGCTCCGAGTTTCATGCTGCCGCCACGCTGTTCCGGGAAGCGGCGGGCTTTTGCGTGACTCACGGCTTGCCCTACGCCCGCCACTATCGGGAAAAAGCCGCCGAATGCGCCATCCTTGCCGCGGAGCAAACCCAACAAAGCGGAGGCCCCCACGAGCTCGCCGAACATGCCTACGCAGTGGCTATTGAAGCGTTCAACGAGCTCGGCTCATACTCTCGCGTTCGTGAAGTGTACGAGACGTTGGTCAACCTTGATTTGGAGCCTGCGCGTGTTGCTCGGTACAAACGCTTGCGCGAGCGGCTGCGCGGAGCGCCCGATGAAATCGGGCAGACGGTGATGTTTCCTGACTACCTTCGCATGGAAACCGCGTATCCAGAGATCTGGAGACTCGACGTGGTGGAGTGGGAACAGGCCGGCGACCCTGCCGAAACGATGGGCGAAGTGCTTCAAGAGCCCAAATGGCCAGAGTTCACTCGGCGACGCGCGCTGTTATGTCGTCTGCATCAACTTGGAAATGAAGTCGACGGAGATGCCACCGCGCTTGGTACTTCGCTCGCCGGTTATCTCGGCCGGGTGGAAATCTACGCCTCGCTCGCGCCGCTGGAGCATCTCTTTGAGGTCGGAGACGTCGAAGTACGAGCGGCATGCGTTCGTGCGGTGCGCCATTTGTATTTCAAACGCAGTTTCCTGCTCGCCAATCGAGGCCTCGAAGACAAAGAACCAACTGTGCGTCGTGAAGCGCTCGCGGCCATCTCAAGCCTCCACTTTACCCACGCGTTCGATCCGCTTCGGCGCATTCACCGAACAACCTTTGACCCAGTTGTCCGCCAAGCCGCCCTGAGCTCTATTGGCCGAATCGCCACGCTCGAGGCTGCGGAGCTCCTTGTCACGGTCGTCCGCCAAGGACCGAACGATGATCGCCAGATCGCGGCCGACCTCCTGATTCGCATGAACCAACCCAGCGTCGACCACCTCGTCACCCACGCCGCCGAAACCGAACGCGGCCCCGCCGCCAAGGCTCTCCAGCGCATCATGACCTCCCGAGGACTCAGGTAGGTGAATCGCGTCGCTGTTGATCTTTCATCCGGCGATCAGCGGTACGTAAACCGGAGCTCGTAGTCGCAGATTTGGTAGACGTCGCCTTCGTCGATTCGACGGCTGTCGATGCGGTGCCCGCCAAACTCTATGCCATTGGTGCTGCCCAGGTCTTTGATGTAGTAGGCCGAATGCTCGAACACGACCGCGGCGTGCCGGCGGGAAATGTTGTTGTCTTTGATGGGGAGGTCGGCGGTTTTCGACCCGCGACCGACCACGAACTCATCCTTCACGATGGGGATTTTTTGTCCGTTGAAGATGACGGATAGAGTTGGCCGCGGACCCCCGAGCGGAGGTCGAGAGCGACCTGCCCGGGGAAGAGGGGGGGGCGTCGTGGTTGAAAGGGGCGCCGGCGCCCCCGGCATCACGCCGCCGTGTGGAGGTGGGAACGTGCTGCCGGGAGGAGAGCTTGGATGCCGCGAGCCCGGATGCGGGGCTCCTGGATGTTGGGCACCCGGATGATGCGAGCCTGGGTGTTGGGCACCCGGATGTTGGACACCGTGCGCATGTGCGCCGTACGGTGCGCTCGGCGGACGAGACGGGTGGGGCGGGCTGCTGGGCCGTCCCGGAACGCCGATCGACGGAATCGAGCGCGGAAGTTCTGGCGCGCCCATGGAAGACGGAGGCATGCCGGGATGTGGCGCGGCCGAGGGAGGCCCCGATCGGTGTATCGGCGGCCGCGTGGTGTAGTTGCGCGACCGAGCGTACTGCCGCATCGCTTCGTTGATTAGATAGTCAACCGAGCACTCAAGCTCGTGACTCATTCGCTCGAAGATCTCCCAAAGATAGTCGCGGCACTGAAAGCTTCGATAGGTCTTGCGGTTTTGTTCTTGCGTCATGTCGTCAGCACGTCCGCGACCTATCCGTCTTTCTTCGCCGGCTGGGCGAGCCGCTCACGAAGCGCCGCAATCGCGCTTTGGGCTACTTTCCCCACTGTGTCGAGGGGCGGGTTTCGAGGTTTCCACGCCTCTCCGGCCGTTTCGGTCGTATCGTTTGCCAATCTTCGCATGAATGCAACGTCACGCTCTACGCCACGACGCTCCAAAAAGCGCAGCGCAATCACTCGATTCCACCATTCCGTGGCCCGCAACTGGGCGCGCACGATGTCGAAGGGCGGCGGAGACATCTGGCTCATCTTGGTCGCGTATCCTTCGAGCTCTTCAGGTTCGTATTCGGTTCCCGCACCCCCGGGGAGCTTTCGGAAGAACTCACGCACCACCGAGGGGCCGCCGATCGCAAGCACCAATTCGCCGGCTCGCCAGCGAAGCCGTTTCTTTAGCTTCTTTGCGCTTGAAGACTGCACCAACGGCCACAGCTTAGGAATCGCGGCGCGACTGCCTATGTCACTGACGCGGTCAAACGCGTAGTCGCGAATGGCGATGTCGTTTTTTTCGTCGAGCGCGAGTGACAACAGTTTAGGCAGGTCTCGCGACGTCGCGTTCGCTTCCAATGCTTGGAGCGCTTTCGTGCGACGTGCGTTCCACTGCGCGACCCGAGCTGCCGGAAGCCCTCCGCGGGGTGCGGTCGACGCGATCTCGAGCAGCCGCTCGCGAACCATCTCCTCGCTGGCGAGGTGTTTCATCGCGGGGAGAGCCCCATCGTTGATGAAGTTTTCCCGATTGAGGGATGCGATCGCGCGCACACGATCGTCATTGACGGCTTTACTCCCCGACTGCTCCTGAAGCGACGCGCGGATTTTGGACTCGAGCCATTTCAAATATTCGGCTCCTTCCATTTCGCGCTCGATCTCCACCAAGCGCTTCGCGGCACGTTCCTTGGTGGGGTCATCTCCAAGTTGGCCGATCATTTCAGCAACCTTGATCAGCGCCTGATGAGGCATGCGCGGATTGAGAGCCCCCACCAGCAGCGATGCCGCCCGACTGCCCAGCGACCGAACCACCTGCTCCACGCTGTAGTTGCCGGCCAGGCTTCGCCCTGAAAAATCAACCGCGTACCAGCCTACCACCGCCTGAATCAGGCGATCTTTCGCAGCGTCGTCCGCGTATTGTACGAGCAAATACGCCGCATCTTTCGCGCGGACCTGAAGAGGCGGAGGTCCCCGATCTTCGTCCTTTGACGGGCCGCTTTGCGATCCCACCATCAGTTTTTCGATATCGGGGATCATGCTCTGCACGATCTCTTTCGCCGCTACCGCGTCGGATGCTTTCAGCGTCTGAAGCGCGGTCTGAAGCTCCGCAACTCCCTCCACGTCCTGGCGCTCCATTTCTACCAGGGCAACGGCTGCTTGGGTGCGCAACTCCATGGAGTAGCGGTCGCTCAGCATCACCGCCACGATCTTGCCGGGGCCCTTGACGGTGCCCTTCCAGTACTCGATGTCTTCTCCTGTCACCTTGCAACCCGCAAGGATGGACAGCAGCAGCACATAGAAAAGCACGCTTGGACGTACAGTTGATGACGGTCGCATCGCTCCTGCTCGGCTCAGAGGTTGGCCCCAAATTCGTCGAATGTCGCGATGATAGAGGATCCGCCGGGGCAATCAAGCATCCCGCAAGGGTCGGCCATTTTCTTGACAAGGTCGAGCGCTGATTTCTACCGTCGCTCGGAAATCGTGCCTAGCGTTCAAACGGAGTCGCCTCAGGCTAGCTCGGCCGGGGACGCTTCCGCTGACGTCTCCTTTTGGGAAGGGCCAGCGGACGATCCGACCTCCGTCGAATCACCCTTTTTTGAGCGCTCACCATTGCTGGAACGGCGATGGCGCGATGCGCTGGGGATCGTATTCGCGACGCTCACGCTCCTATTGAGCCTTGCGCTGTGGTCGTACGACGCTCGAGGGGGCGAAAATCTGATTGGCCCCATCGGGAACTACGTGGCCGCGGGCCTGGCCTCCGCGTTCGGGCTGGGTTCTTGGTTGCTCGCCTGTGAACTGGGCATGACAACCGTTCGCCAGTTTCGCGGAGAACCCAGCGTGCTGGGGGCTGCGGTGGGTGCCTCCACGCTGGTGATCGTGCTCGTCGGCTGCGCCGTAATGCACCTTTCTCTGCCCGAAACCGAAGTGTTTGGCGGGCATTTGCCGGGGGGAATGCTGGGCGAGCTGCTGGGAGAAATCTTGCGGTCGGTGTTCGGAAGCGTCGGGTCTTATATTGTGGCTGCTGCGACGTTGGCCATCACGATGATTCTCCGCACTCCCACTTCGGCGTGGGAGCTCGGCTCGCGGCTCGTCGGACGGTTGGCCCAGGCAGGCCGAGGAACGGCGGGGAGCTTTCGATCCTTGGTCGAAGCTTGGCGGGAAGCCGGGGCCATCGAACGAGGGGAGCTCGCCGACGAGGACCCCTCGGAATCGCTGGCTCCTTCGGATGAGTCGGTTGCCAGTCTGCCATCAGAAGGCGCAAATTCGTCCGTTTCAGCACCGAATGCCGACCCGGCCGCGGGGTCCATCGCCGACAGCGCGACCAAATCACCAGCCAAATCGAAGAAACGGGCCTCGTCCGGCGGACCAACGATCGTGGCCCCCAAGCGCCAGGCCCAGCGCGCGCCCATCAAAGCGCCCCCTCCGCCGGCTCCTGGAGCGTTCGTGCTGCCGCCTCCCGACCTACTTGGCGACCCGCCTCCGAGCAACATTCCCGTCGATGCGGCGGCGCTTCGGTCCAACGCGGAGCGGTTGGTGGAAAAGCTCGCATCGTACGGCGTTCGCGGACGGGTCGACGAAATCCACCCCGGGCCCGTGGTGACGATGTACGAGTTCGAACCGCAGAGCGGAACCAAGCTCTCGAAAATCCAAGCCCTCGAAAACGACCTCGCGCTCGCCCTCGCAGCCCAAAAGGTACGTATCGTCGCGCCCATTCCGGGCAAAGCGCGTGTGGGCATCGAGCTGCCCAACGAAGAGCGGCAAACGGTGTACCTGCGGGAGATTCTCGAAGACGAACGGTGGGTGCGCCATCACGGCGCATTGCCCGTCGCCCTCGGCAAAGACATCGCGGGAAAACCGGTCTATGGCGACCTTGCCAAAATGCCGCATTTGCTGGTCGCGGGCGCAACCGGTTCGGGAAAAAGCGTCGGGCTCAACGTTATGCTTGCTTCGCTGCTCGCAAAAAAGACCCCGGATGAAGTGCGGATGCTGATGATCGATCCGAAGGTCGTCGAGCTCGCGGTCTTCGACGAAATTCCTCACATGCTGTTGCCGGTGGTCACCAACATGCAGCAGGCTGCGCTGGCGCTGAAATGGGCGGTCGACGAAATGGAGCGGCGGTATCAGCTCTTTGCTGATGCGGGCGCACGGAGCATCGCAACGTTCAATCAGAAGGTCGACCGCGTGCATCGGGGCGACCTCGCGCCGGAGAAGTTTTTTCCGGGTCGAAAAGGCAAAGTGCGCGCACAAGATCCAAACGGCCAAGAGGTGCTGCTCGATCCTGACGGAGACGAACGGCCGGACGCACTGGATGTCTTGCCTGAAAAACTTCCCTTCGTGGTGGTGGTGGTGGACGAGTTTGCCGACCTGATGATGGTGGCCGCCAAGGATGTCGAAGCGTGCATCGCCCGCCTTGCTCAAAAAGCTCGGGCGGCGGGGATTCACGTCATTCTCGCCACCCAGAGGCCAAGCGTGGACGTCATCACGGGCATGATCAAAGCGAACTTCCCGGCTCGCATCGCGTTCAAAGTAAGCCAACGAGAGGACAGCAAAACCATTTTGGGGCGCATGGGCGCGCAAAACCTTTTGGGCATGGGCGATATGCTGATGATTCCCCCGGGCGCGAGCGAACTGCGTCGCGTGCATTGCGCCTACATCAGCGAAGACGAGGTGCGCGCGGTGTGCGATTTCCTGCGGCAGCAAGGAAAGCCCGCGTACGACACAGACATACTGAAGCCGCGCGAAGAAGACGCGGGCGCGAACGGACAGGCCACCGACGATCCACAATACGATCGCGCGGTCGCCGCCGTGGCTCAAGCTGGCTATTGTTCCATCAGCCACATTCAGCGACAGCTCAGCGTCGGCTACAACAAAGCTGCCAAACTCGTCGAACGCATGGAAAAGGAAGGCGTCGTGGGCCCGCCGAGCGGAAAAGCGGGCGGTCGCCGCGAAGTGCTGATCAACGCGCTATAAGGTCGGCTATGACCAACCGTGCGATGATGAACGGGGCGACGACCAATGGAGCCGAGATCGCCCGGCGGGTTCGGCGGGCGCGGATGTCGGGATGCGCGACGGTAGAGTTTCGCGCGGAACACTGTTTCGGCCCGCGGCTCCGTCTTCGTTTGTATGAGCTCGGCAACGGTCTACGCGTGTGGATGCTCGTCGACCGCTCCGCGCCGGTCATCAGCTACCAAACTTGGTATCGCGTAGGATCGCGGCACGAAAACGCTCGCAAAACGGGCCTCGCCCATTTGCTCGAACACCTTATGTTTCACGGAACCAAACACTTTGCGTATGGGGAGTTCGACCGGCTGATGGAGCAGGCCGGCGCCGAAGTCAACGCTGCCACCTGGACCGATTGGACGTACTACTACGCGAGCCTCCCTGCCTCCGGGCTCGAGCTCGCGGTTTCGCTAGAAGCCGACCGCATGCGCCATCTCGTGCTGGAAGAAGAAACCCTACAGGCCGAAAAGGAAGTGGTGCAAAACGAACGGCGGGATCGAATTTCAGATGACGTCGAGGGAATGGCCGCGGAGACTCTCTACAAGACCTCATTTCGCCGCCACCCCTATGGGCGTCCGACCATTGGTTGGATGCGCGATATTCGTAGATTGAATCTGGACGACTGCCAGGCATTCTATCGTACGTACTACGCGCCCAACAACGCCGCGGTGGTTCTGGTGGGTGACTTTGATGAAGGCGATGCCCTGCGCCTTGTGCGACGCCATTACGGAGCGTATCACCCCGCGTCGTTGCCTGAAGAATCCGTTCGGCCAGAATCACCTCCTCGAAAGCCTCGCCATACTCGGCAGACCTGGCCCACACCCACAGAAAAGGCGCTCATCGGATATCGCGCTCCCGCGATCGGCACCCCAGAACACGCCGCCTTGGTGGTACTCCACGAAATCTTGCTCGGTGGTCCGAGTTCCCGTGCGCAGCAAACCTTGGTTGAGGAGCGAGAGTTGCTTTCCGAGCTCCGTGGGTCAGTTACGCCGTTTCGTGACCCGGGAATGTACGAAATCTGGGCTTCCGCCAGGCCATCGAGTTCGGTAGCCGCCGCGATCCGCGAACTCGATGCCATATTCGCACGCGTACAAGATCACGGCGTCTCCGACGACGAGCTCGAGATCGCAAAGAATCAAATCGAACTCGGCTTTCTCTCGGAACTGGAGCCATGCGGCGGGAAAGCAGAGCAGATCGGTTTTTACGATGCCGTGCTCGGCGCGGGAAACTACGTGTTTCAACAACTAGAAGATTATCAACGCGTCACCCGCGAGCAGGTGCGCGAGGTTGCCCGAAAGGTCATTGCGCAGACTTCCCGCACCATCGTGCATGTGATACCGGCCGCTGCATGACCAATCACGCGCATCGTTCGTCCGGAACGTCGTTTCGTGTGGCCGGTGTACGGACGCTTGTCGAGCCGAGCCCAGAGATTCCATTGGTCGACTTCGCCTTCGCAATATGTTCGGGCAGCCGGACAGATCCGCCCGGCAAAGAAGGCGCCATGCGCTTGCTCGGAAGAACGTTGCGAATGGGCCCACGAGGAATGAGCCGAAGCACTTTCGAGCAGATGATCGCGCGACTGGGCGGTCGCCTGTCGGTGCAGGTATCTCGCGAAACGATCCGCGTACATGGTTCCGTGATCCGCAAACATGCTGAAGCGTTCTTAGAACTCCTCACCAAGATGATTCGTGAGCCGTCGCTTCGACCCGGCGATATTGCGTTCGCAAAACGCGAAACGCTTGCCAATTGGGTTCACCAACAAGACGACGATCGTGCGCTCGCGCTTCGCGTATTCACGCGTACTCTATTTGGCTCCCACGCGTACGGCCGATCGATCGGTGGCACACCGCGATCGATCCGCGCCATCGGGCGAGCAGATTTGCGCGCCTTGCATCGACAGTGTTTTGTCGCGAGCAACGTGGTGTTCGGCTGTGCCGGCGACATGTCGACGGAAGAGCTGCGCGTGATCGCGTCGCGGTCGTTTGCCGGCTGGCCGCGCGGCACACCGCCACGTCCGCGCCTGGTCGCGCCCCGAGCCCTTCGCGGGCGGCATCTACGGATCATCGACAAACCGGACCGCCTTCAGACGCAGCTCTATATGGGCACTTTGGGCACATGGATGCGCGACAAACACCGACTGCCGCTCGTGCTTTCCGATATCGCGTTTGGGGGAATGTTTTCGAGTCGCCTGATGCAGGCCGTGCGCGCTGAACGCGGATGGAGCTACGGCGCATCCTCGCAACTCAGCCAAGGTCGAACCCGCGACGCATGGTGGATGTGGACGCATCCTCAAGCTCCGGACACCGCGGCGTGTGCGCAATTGCAGCTCGAGTTGCTTGAAGACTGGGCAACCTCCGGTATCAACGGGGCAGAGCTCGAAGCGGCCCGTAATTATGTGCTGCATGGCCACTGTTTTGATGTCGATACGGCCGTGAAACGGCTCGATGGTCGTATGGAGATTGCGGTGAGCCAGCTTCCCGCCGAGCACGACAAACAGGAACTGCGCGCGATTCGGAAAGTTCGGGTTCGAGACGCGCGCGAGGCGACAAGTGCAAGAATTTCTCCGGCCCACTTGGTCATCGTCGCGGTCGCGGAAGCGGATCGCATTGCCGCCCAGCTCGAGCAGCTTCCGGAGCTGGATTCGTTTCAGATCGTCTCGTGGGAAGATGCGTTTCGCATAAACTGATGAATCAAGGATCCGGCGGCAGGAGCAACTCGTAGCTTCCTTCGTCGCCGGTTACCGTTTCGCCGATTTGAATCGACCGCGCTTCTCCTTCCACTTCAACGATCGCGTACGCGCGCAGTTCTGCGCCGGCCAGTGCGCTGCCATCAGACGCGAGCACCATGCCGCGCACCGGAACCGGCGCGCGGACGTTCACATTGCGTCTCATTGGCTCGGCATCTTCCCCGATTTGGTTCACCGTCACTTCGGGCATCGCAAACCACGGAAACCGCGACTCGCCCGGCGGCTGAACGAAGAGATCGTAGCGACCAAGGTCAAGTCGAAGGTCGAAACTCCCGCCATCGCCAGTTACGGAATCGCTAGACCGGTTGTGTGACGCGACGTCGTCCGACGTGCTTTCGGCTGCACCCAGCGCCACCGCCTGAATGGGAACCCCGTTCATGGGACGACCGTCTTGACTGGCCACCGTGCCGCCAAACGTGGCGCGTTCCGGCAGTACAAACGCGAGCCCTTGCACGGTGGTGCCCTGCGCGGGAGCCATGATGCGTACCGACTCCGCAACCACGGCGAGATCGCGTGAACCCACCATCGCGTCTCCGGATGTCATTGAATCCCGGCTGCCCGACGGGGTGACCACCACATCGTACATCCCGGGCAAGAGCTGAGCTTCGAAGCGACCTTGCTCGTCCGCAGTGGCGGTAGCGCGATAGCGGCCCACGATTTGTTGCTCGTCATCGAACACGTTGTCGGATTCGAACGTCACGATCGCCCCGTCCACCGGAGTACGCATCTCGTCGGCGGTGCTTACGAGACCTACATACGAAATCGGCTCCACGCGCGGCACTCGAATTCGAAGAGATTGTTCGCCGGGAATCAAGCGCTGTGGGTCGACCGTGAGCGCCGGGAACAAAGGTCTTTCGGTTCCTCCCGTCACCCGAATCACGTAGTTTTCCGCAGTCTCCGAAATCCGCATGTCGAACGATCCATCGTCCTGGGTGACCGCGATAGAAGAGACAACGTTGCCGCTTTCAATCTCGATTGCGCTGACCTGCAAATCAGGTTCGGCGACGTCCACTTCGCCCACGCTCACGATTTCTCCGCGGAGCGCGCACCCGCGGTCCTCCCCTGCTGCGCATGGCGATTCGATCGAATCCGGCCATTCGACGTCTACGCGAGCCACAAGTCCGCTCGAGGCTTCTTGGTTGGAGGGCCCCTCAACGACGAAGCGGCGCTCGGGAAGCACGCGCAACCACGGTACTTGTGAGCCAAAACCGAGCTCTTCCGGGGCAAGTTCGCCGGTTGGAACCACCGTCACGGCGTAGGATTGCCCGGCGACGAGTCGCGCCGAGTAGTCAGAATCGGTTCCGTCTGCAGCCACCGATGCCTCTGCCACAGTGCTGGTTTTCACCCGAGTTACCGGGCCGCCGGCAAACGGGCTCTGCCGCTCAAAGGTGAGTTCGGCAGGAATGCGATTCCCCTTCCATCGCACGGAACCAATCACCGTCAGAGGCGACGGGAGCGCGAGATCACGTTGGGCCGGACCGGTCACCGTCTGTGGCGGGAACGTCCAGCTTACGGGTGCTCCGCCGCTTGGTCCGGTGGCCGGAATCACCTCGATCCCTATCTCGATGGGCTCTGTGGATGGCGTCACGCAAATATCATTGTCGCAGACGCCTGTCGCGCAGTCTGAGTTTGCACTGCATGAGTTCACCAAAACCTGAGCGTCATCGGTGAGCGCGCAGCCTTCAGCCAACATCCCGAGAACCGCCACGAACCCAACTGCTGACCGCGCGATAGTCATTGCGGGCACGTGCTCATGTCGACAGTGGTGAAGCTTTGGTCGGTCACGCGAACCCACCACACCGCTTGGGCGAGATCGCCAGCGACTACCGGCTCGCGAAACCGAGCGCCAGAACCAAATCCTCCAGAGACCAAGAGCTCGATTTTGTGGCATCGTCCTGCGGCGCCAAGTTCCTGTACCGGCAAGCGAAACTCTCTCGGTCGCTCAAACGAGCCCGTGGGTTCGATGGGCGGCTCGTCTCCGTCCGCGGTGCCGCTCTGTCGAATCGGTAGCTGATCGCTATCCGGATTGCCGTCCACGATGATTTCGAATTGCAAGACCTGCGAGAGGTTGGCGTCGCGAATGATCACCGGCAGTACGATTTCACGGTTCTGAATATCGCCCGCGTCGGGGTCATCGAGGTTGACTTCGATGATCTGGTCCAGCGCCGTGCCCTCGAGCCGAGCCGATGGCGCGCTGACGATGCTGGGAGGAAAGGCCTCCTCAGCTGGAAATTCGTTTTTTTCGGTAACCAGGCAACCCACCGCGGCGACCCCACACCCAACCACAATCAAGCACACCCTAAGCGCCCTCAACGATCGGGCTCCAAAGTTTTGTGCAAGCTTCAGGCCATTGCGCGACGATGCCGCCAAGTATCGGATATGGCTTGTGTTCATCGCCGCTTGCTCCGCTGCAACCTGGGTGGAGTCATGACATCTCTGTCATAGTGTTCCGGCGCCAGCCGATCGAGGCTATTCGGCACGCTCGGCAGCCGGCGGCTCCCGTTCGAGATAGCGGAATACCGTTCGAGGATCGACTCCCAAATCGCGAGCTGTCTTGGTGCGGTTTCCGTTGTTGCGTTCAAGCACTTCCAAGATGTAGCGCCGCGTAAAATCTTCCCGTGCGTCGGCGAGAGGCACCGTAGCGGCGATGGCTTCCGGGAAGAGGTCCAGATCTTCGGGTCCCACCAGTGTTCGGTCGCAGAGCACCACCGCTTTTTTGATGCGGTTTTCGAGCTGGCGGACGTTTCCCGGCCATTCGTACTTGCGCAACGCAATGAGCGCGTTGGGCGTGTATCCCTTGACCTTGGCACCGTACTCATCGGCGTATTTCTTGAGCAGGAACTTCGCAATGACAACCACATCGTCTCCCCGTTCCCGCAACGGTGGAAGATGGAGATTCACGACGTTCAGTCGGTAGTACAGGTCTTGGCGAAAGGTCCCTTGCTCGATTTCTCGCTCCAGGTCTCGATTGGTCGCCGCGATGACGCGAATGTCCACGCGTTCGGGTTTGCTGTCGCCGACCTTCATCACCACTCGCTCTTGTAGCGCGCGCAGCAGTTTCACCTGAAGCGCCACCGGCAGTTCGCCGATTTCGTCCAGGAATAGAGTTCCCGTATTGGCGGCCTGGAACTTCCCTTCCCGGGTCGCCACCGCGCCGGTAAATGCGCCCCGCACGTGGCCAAATAGCTCAGACTCCATCAGGTTTTCAGGAATCGCCCCACAGTTCACCACCACGAACGGATGGCTTCCTCGCGCGGACCGTCGATGAAGTTCGCGTGCGATGAGCTCTTTGCCAGTCCCCGTTTCTCCCGTGATCAGCACGCTGATGTCGGTCCCCGAAATCTTTTCGACTTGCTTGAAAAGCTCGCGGAGGCTCGCGCAGCTACCGATCAGATCTCCAAAGCGCTTCTCTTTGAGCTCTTCCGCGATTCGGTCGCGATCCAACGTCAGTTGATCGAGCAGTATCGCGTTCTGCAAAATCAATGACGCTTGACCCGCAAAAATGGTGAGCATTTCGAGGCTCGCGGGCTCGAAGAGGTTCACCACATTGTCGTTGCCAACGTAGATGACTCCCAGCAGCTGTCCCTGCGCCATCAAGGGAGCCGCCATGACCGAACAGAGCTTCAGGTTGATCACGCTTTGGCTGGTGCCGAAGACCGTGTCGTGCAGGGCATCGCTCACGATGAGCGGTTGACGCGTATCAATGACTCGACGAATGATGCTATCGGAAAGCGCGTGCACCGACGGGGGCACCCCTTTCGTTTGCAGATTTCTTACTGCGGTGACCTGTGGTTCGCCGTCACGGAGCAAGATGACGAACCCGGTCGCCGCATGGGTCGCCTCGATCACCGCTTCGAGCAAAGCGTCGATCTGCTCGGGCACGCCCTTGATCTCCAGCAGCCGGCGGTTGAACTCGCTCAGCTTCATCATGCCCGCCATCTCGGCGCTGGCTTCATCAGCCGGGTCCGACGGGCTTGCCGCTTCGTCGTAAAGGGAAAACACGAGTTCCGCATCGCCGAGCTCGAGGCGATCGTTGTGGAAAATCTTGCTGCGCCGTTTTTTCTTCCCGTTTACCTGAACGCCCGACCCGGCATCCGACTCCACGACACTGAAGTCGCGGCCGTCAAACACGATCTGCGCGTGAAACTCCGCCACTCCACCCGAATCGAGCGCCACATCGTTTGCGGCTCCGCGGCCGACGGTGGTGATTTTCTTGTAGATGGGAAACACGCGGGGCCGGCCTTGCGGCAGAACCCACTTCAAACTGGGCATTGCCGGCCAGTGTAGCAGGCTTCCCAAGAATGGAGGATCTGAGATAGGATCGCTGCGGGATTTATGGGGAGCCTCGCGAAACGCACGAGCCGCGGCAGACCGAAGTGCGCATTGCCGTTTATTCTTAACACCGCTGCGATGGTCGCCGTTTGGGTGCCGAGCTTAGCCGCTACGATGGTATCCGCGCAGGACGATTCGTCAGGAGACACAGAGGAAACCAAGGCTGAACACGAAACCGAGGTGGAACAAGACGCTCAGGCCGCCGCTCGCGGTCGCGCCGTGATGCAGATGGATTCGTGGCAAGACGAAGCCGCGCGCTCCCACTTCCGGGTCGGCTCGACGCTCTATCAAGAAGGTCGCTTTCTTGATGCGGCGAGCGAATTTGAGAAAGCCCACGAAATGTCCGGTCGCGCGGAGCTCTTGTACAATGCGTATCTTGCCTATCGGGATGCGGGCCGACTCGACAAGGCAGTAGAAATGCTCGGAGGCTATCTCGAACGCGCCGAGCAGCCTCGAGACGAAGCGCGGCTTCGGCGGCGACTCGCGGCGATGCGCCAAACACTCGAAGAAGAACAACAGGCGCAAGCGCAAGACGAAGCAGAACGCGAACGTCTGGCTGAGGAGGCTGCCGAGGCGCAAGCGCGCGCCGATCAAGAAGCCAAGCGGGCCCAGGCGGCGGAATCCAAAACGCGAATCGCGCCCGCCGCGTGGGCCGTAAGCGCAACCGGCGCGGCGCTCTTGGTTGGGGCGGGAGTCGCCGCCTTGATCGCCCGAAAAGGAATCGACACGCTCGATGAAAACTGCCCTGGCAATCGCTGCGATCCCGCGTTCGACCTGGAAGGGGAACGAGATTCCACGAGGCGTTCGGTGATCGCGACCGACGCGCTGTTGTTTTCTGGAGCCGCAACGCTTGTAACCGGCGTGGTACTGCTTTTTACATTGCGCAAACCGGTCGTCGAGCGGTCCGGGACGACCGCCAGCGCGGCATGCATGGCGCGAGGATGCCGCGCCGGATTGCGGATGAGGTTTTAGCCATGAGCTTTACTCGTATCGCGACTGCATGCAGCGCGCTGATGCTCGGCCAAGGCTGCTTCGTCATCGCCGATTTGAACGCCTACGAAGTCGACGAAGGATGCGACTTCGAAATGGAGCTCCAGGAGTTCCAGCCCCATGTGGAAGAGCGCATGGCGTTTCGCATCGTTGAGCCGGGGGAAGAAGGCCAGCCCTCGAGTCTTCGTGCGCTCGCCGTGTTCGAAACGCTCGGCGCCCCCAATCTTGGTTTTGTTTTGCCAAACGCCGTGCCCCCAGGACGTCACGACGTCGATTTCTTCGCCGACCGCGAAAACAACGGCTACGACGACCCGCCCACCGACCACACCTGGACCATCGAAGACGTCTGCGCGGACCCGCCCAATGTGTTTCCTCATCTCTTCGACTTCTCGGTGCTCGAAGATCCCACCCGCCTCGACCGCGATCTTCGCATCGCATTCACGGGCATGGGCGATGGCATGGGGCGTGCGATGGAAGTCCGGGTCGGCCTAAGCGCCGAAGGCCCTGGCGGTATTGAGGTCGAGCGGACGGTAGGTCTGTACCGAATCAGCGCCATCCGGAGAAGCGAGTTTGAAGTTCGTCTGACGGGCATCCTCGACCGCGACTTCCTCTACGTGGTGTCGATCTGGGTCGACCTCAACCAGAACGGCACCTACGACAACCCGCCCACCGACGTCTCGTGGCGATTTCCGGTCGCAGGAATCAACGCCGAACAGGTTCAGTTCAATCCGGACAACCGCAACGATGATGTGACGCGGCTGTCCGGCAACCTAGTCACATTTCGCTAGAGCAGTGGCCTTTTGGCCTGAGCGCGGCTTACCTCCCCTGCTCGCCCGGACGAAGCACTAATGTGCGTCATCCGGGCTGCGCTGCCGGGGCGCTCGCGCTCAGACCAAAATTCCACTGCTCTATGGGATGCTCCTTGACCTGCAATCGACCAATCTGGTCACTGCTCTGGGCTAGAGAGCTGATGTTTGGTCTGAGCGCGAGCGTCCCGGCAACCACGCCACGTGCATCCTGGCGGGGGAGCTTGGGTGAATCGTTCGGGATCGTATCCCGAACGAGAGGGTCTGGGTGCCAGACCCTTAAATAACACAGCGGCCACTGCTCTAGGCGTCGATGCAGCGGAGCTCATCTAGCAAACTAGGCTCCACGCCCAGCGTGTGCAGCGCATCAGACCATCGCCGGGCAGGGGGGACGTCGAACAGGATGCGTGCGTCGGCGTCGATGCGAAGCCAGTTGCCGCGTTCCAGCTCCTCTTCCAGTGCGAAAGGCGGCCATTCGACATATCCGCGCAGATGCAGGAATGACGTGGAGGCGTGACCGTTGCGAATGCGTGCAAAAAGCTCGGGACATGCGGTGACCGCAATGTCCGAGCTCAGCGCGTGGCTATCCCCAGGAATCACGTTGCCCCGGCGAGTGTCGAATACGACCCAGCAGCTTTCTGGATTCGCGGGTCCTCCCTCAAACGGGCGTACATCAACCCAGCCGGTGTTAAACTCCGGGCATTCGGCCGAGCGAGCTCGATTGACAATGAAGCCGAGTGAGCCTTCGTCCTCGTCGACGGCCAAGAGCACGAGCGATTGTCGCAGAGACAGCGGCGCTCGATGGGTCGCGACCAAGAGCGAAGGAGTTGGTGTTTGCGAAACGTCAGCCGCGTGATCGGGACGAAATCCGGATCGTGTTTCGGTTGCGGTCAACAAAGCGCTCACCTCTTCATAGTCCCGCAACTTTCGCGTGGACGCCAGCGCTCGCGCGCGTTTCTTTGCTCATGAAAAAGTTAATGCACCAACCGCGATCAAGTTTGGTACTCTTTAAGAAACTCCGTCCAACGCGCAGCGCGTATTCCTTGTTCGGGCAGCTCAAACGCTCTCGGTCGAATCGCGAGCAGACGCGCGTCGTCGACGTCGTCGATGAGTTCCGATGGCAGATACTGCTTCGCGTATCGCCGGTACGTTCCAGACTGCACAAAAATATCGAAGATATGAGGATCGAGATGATTGCGCTCTTTCATGCGCCCCATGATGTTCATCGCCTCGGATAGTTTTTTCCCTTTCTTGTAAGGTCGGTCTTGCGCGGTAAGCGCTTCGAACACGTCGGCGATGGCCATCACGCGCGCAGGGATCGACATGTCGCCAGCGAAAATCCCTCGCGGATAACCGGTTCCATCCATGCGTTCGTGGTGGCCCGACGCATACTCGGGAACGCGGCGCAGCGTCCGCGGGAAGGGAAGCGCTTCCAGCATTCGAACGGTTTGCACCATGTGCTTGTTGATGACGAGGCGTTCTTCCGAGGTGAGCGTACCTCGTTGGACGCTAAGATTGTTGACTTCGTCTTCTGACAGCAGAGCGCAACGTTCCCCGCCCAGCGTCAGCGACTCTTTGGCAATACGGCGCACGCGTTCCACCGAATCCTTGTCCAAAAACTCGCCGCCCACGTTGGTTCGCTCAAGAAACTTCAGGTCATCGCGGAGCTGCTCGATTCGGGCTTCGTACTCCGCGCGCGCGTCGTTTTCGCTTTCGCCGCGCGCGGTTTGCCGATGAAACTTGATCTCGGCGTCGCGGACGAGGATTTCAACCCGCGCGCGCACCGCGTGAATGCGGTCGCAGATGGTTTCGAGCTTGGTTGCCTTGTCCATCACGTGGACCGGCGTGGTGACCTTGCCGCAATCGTGAAGCCACGACGCGATCCGTAGCTCGTACCATTCGTCCTCAGTGAGATCGAAATTCTCAAACGGCTCTACCCCGCTTTCGCAAATCGCGCGCGTGAGCATCTCCGTGAGCACGGGAACGCGCTCGCAATGCGCTCCAGTGTAGGGAGATTTTGCGTCGATGGACGATGCGATCATGCGAATAAACGATTCGAGAAGAGCCTTCTGGCCTTCTGCCAAGAGCTGGTTATCGAGCGCGACCGCGGCCTGCGAAGCCAGTGCTTCGACGATGCGTTGGTGGTCTTCGGGAAAAGGGACGGGCTTGCCATCGTCGCCGAGGGCGTTGATTAGCTGAAGCACGCCGATCACGCGCTGCTCGCCGTTCACCATCGGGATCGTCAAAAACGATTTCGAGATATAGCGATTGCGCGCATCGAACGCCTTGGTGCCCGAAAAATCGAAACCTGTGGCGTCGTACGCGTCGGGGACGTTCACGGATTCTTTGAGCGATGCAGCGTGGGTCGCTACATTTCGTCGATTGGGGCGGCCGCTAACGGGATCCCAAATAGGAATCTCCGGCAAGTCAATCTCGACTCCCGAAGTGCCTCCCATTCGAACGCCGAGCGAGTCGTTCACCATAATCGCAAACCGCAAGTGGTCATTCTCGGTGCGCAGGTAGAGTGTGCCGCCATCGGCCGCGCAGAGCTTTTTGGCTTCGAGGAGGATCATTTCCATTAGGCGCTGCGTGTTGCGCTCGGCGGAGAGAGCGACACCAACGCGGACCAGAAGCCCCAGGCGCTCCACCTGCTCCCTTAGTTCGAAGACCTCCTCGCTGTCCGCGCTCATCCCCCGCACCCTTGCTTTTGCCTGATCCCGAACTCGAGCACCGAGGTCGGTCCTGCGTTATATCAGGGTATAATTATTCAAGGGAAGCGGGAAAGGCCGGACTCCAAACAAGAGCTCGGCGGTGTGGAAAACCCCTGCGTTGTCCGCCATTGGGTTGCGCGGACGAGTTCCTTGCTGTAAGCCTCGCCCTCTTTTCGGGCTAAACCAGGATGACAGTTCCATGCGCGACTTGATCCGCCTCGTTTCGACCGCCGGCACCGGCTACTACTACGTGACCTCGAAGAACAAGCGGACGATGCCGGGGAAGCTCAAACTGAAAAAGTTTGACCCTAAGGTCCGTAAGCATGTGGAATTCGTCGAAGCGAAGATGCCCAACCCGAAGAAGTAGCACCGTAGGAGAGCGAACGTGTCGAAGGTCTGCCAACTCACTGGAAAGCGTCCGATGACGGCCCACAAGGTGTCGCATTCGAACCGCAAGACGAAGAAGCGCATGTTGCCTAACCTTCAGCAGCGAAAGTTCTGGGTGCCTTCGGAAAATCGCTGGGTGAAGCTGCGCCTTTCGACTTCGGCAATTCGAGATATCGACCGCCGCGGTATCGAAGCCGTGCTCAAGGACATTCGCGCGCGCGGTTAGCGTACAGCGCGTCGCGTAGCGGACCTGGATGCCGTGGACCTGACTGCCGTGAGTTCTGACGAATGTCGGTCGCGGGTTGTCGTGAGGAAACGGTCTACCCCGAGACGCTCTCTCCTGCTCGTCGGCTTTTTCTGTTTCCAGTGCTCCTCGATCTTCGGTTGCGGCGGTACTTCGGCGGACCAGTCTACTGCCGAGCCTGGCTCCGCAGCGCGCGCTTGGGAGCGGCTCGAAGGAGCGCGGCTGCGCGACTACGTGGCAGACCGGGCCATCGCTCGGCTTGAACGGGCCCAGCGCGACATGCACGGCGACAAGCTCAAGGGCTTTTGGCGAAACCCGGCCACAGCGCCCGCGCTCACTGGTCGTGCGTGCGAACACCTGATTCGCCTTGCGTCGGTGGCGCTCGCAGCCGGTCAGCTCAACCAGGCTGCAGGAACCGTGCGGCTGATTCGTCAGCGGGCGAGCAATCGAAATCTTGCCTTCGCGGGCACGGCCATTCTCGCCGAAGTCGCCCGGCGGCAAGCCGGCTCTGATCGCGAGGCGCAAGAGAGCGCGCTGGAAAAGATATTCCGAGAACTTCCTCCCGAGCGCTTTGGCTCGGCCACCGTTCTGTACCAGCTTTTTCAAACCGAAAAGCAAGTAAGCGTCCGACTGGAGCAAATCAAAACACAGCTCGTATCGCTCGACACCGCGGCCACGGCGCTGTTTTTTTCCCAGATATTGCCAGAGATCGTTCGCCATCGAACGTCGTACCTGGCCGCGCTGAACGTCGTCCACCAGGCGCACCAAGCCGCGCCCGAGCGCAAAGAGTTTGCGTTTGCCACGGTGGATCTGTCGGGCGCGAAAGAGGCCCATCCGGTTCGCGTCGCCGTGTGGGACGTAGGCACGGCGCCCGACCTATTTTCGGAGCAGCTTTTCACCAACCCGGGGGAAACTGAAAACGGCGCAGACGACGACGGCAATGGTCAAATCGACGACATCCACGGCATCGTGTCGGACGGCGACGCCCGCAACACCGAGCTTTTCTTCGTTTTGCCCGACGATGTGGTGACCCAGTACAGCCCGTTCCTGAAAGGGATTATGGATTTGCGGGCCGGCATGGTGTCGACCGAAGCAGCACAGAGAGTGCTCGGCCTGGCGCGATCGGCCACTACCCCGAAGGCGCAGCAGGAGCTCGAGCGCAACCTGGACGCGATTTCGGAATGGGCCCACGGGACCCACGTAGCGGGCGTTCTGCTCGATGGCGTGCCCCAGGCGCAGATGGCGATCTTTCGATCGGCATGGGCCGGTGAAACACGTACCTACTACCATCGAGGCCCCACCAACGCTGAGCTCGCTCGCGAGCGCGCCAATATGGAAGCCGTCGCTGAGTTTATTCGGCGGCACAATATTCGGGTCGTGAATGTCAGCTTGGGGTTTTCTCAAGACTACGTGGAAAGCCAGCTGCGCCACGAAAAACGCTACACGCGCGATGCTCAAGTGCGTGCTCGCGCCCGGGATGTACATGCACGGCGCGAGGGGTATTGGCGGGCCGTATTTTCGTCGTGTCCGAGCACGCTGTTCGTGGTTGCGGCGGGAAACTCCAACCGTGATGTAGTCGAATATGGAGAGCTCCCGGCATCGATTCGCGCCGAAAACGTATTGGTGGTCGGTGCGGTGAATCGTTTTGGTGCGTGGGCAGGCTTCACCAACTCGAACGCGGAACGTGTTCGGGTGTTCGACCGTGGTACCGAGGTCGAGAGCCTGCTTCCTTCGGGAGCGCGCGCTCCACTCTCCGGCACGTCGATGGCCGCGCCGCGCGTGGCCAACCTTGCTGCAAAGCTCTATTCCGTGAACCCTGAACTTTCACCTCGGGAAGTCGTCGCTGCGATCGAATCTTCGGGCTCACGGATCGCCTCGCCGTTCAACGGGACAATTGCCGATCAGCACGCAGCGATCGTGCGCGCGCGCGCGTTGCGACGCAAGATCAAGCCAAGCTCTGATGCACGCGACTCGCGATGAGGCTAGTCTACGTTAGTTTAGTGGCTTGGTTAGTTTAGTGGCTTGCGCCTGGGAGGTGATCGAGAAGCTCAAAGCCTACGTGTGTCCCCGATAGTGCGAGGCGCGCTTCGCCGGGGATATCGACGACCAGTACCGATCGCTCGCCGGCCCCGAGGAGAACAACGTACTCCGCTTCGGTGGTGTCTTCTCTCGCGAACCACGAGCCTTGAAAGGGAAGATCGTCTCCGTATGCTCGACAGAGAGCCGAGCCTCGTGCGCGAGCGTGAAAGCGGAACCCGTCGAGCACCATTTCGTCCGGCACGCGGCCGTCGCGGATGGCGTCGGTAGTTTGAAACAACACAAGGCCGCGTGCATCGTCGTCCCATTCGCCCACCCAGTCTGCGCGAAGGGTTCCCGGGCTTCGAAACAACTTCAACGTTCGATCCCCGGCGTCGAGGTCAAGACAGCCGGCGAGCCATAGCTCGGCGTCTGCGTAGAGGAGAACGTCGCCGACTTCTGCTCGTCCCCTTCCAGACGGCTCCCCAGCGAATTCTTCCCTCGCCAGATTCCGGCTTTTTGGTTTGTTGGCGCCGCGACGCGCGGTCTCGTGATGATGTCCGGACTCATTGTGCCCGGACTTATTGTGCCCGGACTTATTGTGCCCGGACTTATTGTGCCCGGATTTCTGGTTTTGTTCAGACTCGTTCTCAGACTCCGCTTCAGCCGCTTGGTTCATTAGCTCCTCGTGGCGAATTCGGAGCGCACGAAGCGCGACTGCCGACGCGGCCACGAGCCCCATTCCCACCAATAACTCAACGACCATGACAGGCGCATACCACGGAACTATGGTCTGTGACCCGAAAGGTTTGGTGTGTGACCCGAAAGGTTCGCAGTGAGGCGGCGTTTGAAGTGAAGGCGTTTGAAGTGAAGGCGTTTGAAGTGAAGGCGTTTGAAACGAAACAGCGGCGATGGATCAACGTTTGCGTGGTAGCCACCATCGCCGTCGTCGCCCTGTGTTTCGCTTGGGCGGCGTGGGCGCGATTTTCGACGTTTCACAATCGCACATTTGACCTCGCGTTTTATGGACGCCTCGCGTGGGGTATCATGCATGCGGACGGTTGGGAGCCGATCGTCGGCGCGAACGTGCTTGGGCTCCATCTTTCGCCCGTACTTGTTCCCATTGCCGTGGCGGGATGGCTCGCGGGGTATGTCCCCGTTTTGCTGGTGACACAGGCGCTTTGTCTGGCGGCGACTGCCTGGCCCCTCGGGCGCATGGGGGCGCGCCGTTTTGGCGCGGCGGGGGCAGTATTCGGAGCGGTTGCATTTTGGCTGTACCCAAACGTTTTTCACGTGGCGTCGTACGAATTTCATCCCGGGACGATCGCCGTGTTGCCGCTCGCCTGGGCGCTCGATGGCGCCGACCGAGGAGATGCGAAAACGCTTTTTTGGTCGTCGCTCGGAGTGCTCGCCTGCCGCGAAGACCTTGCGTTGATGACTGCGTTGCTCGGTTTGCTCGCTCGCTTCGATTCGCGAACACGGCGTGCTGGCGGCGTGATCGCGCTGATCTCATTGGCCCATTTGGCGTTGTTTGCGGCGGTTCTCCATCCTATTTTTGCTCCCCCGCGCGGCTCGATGCAGCTCCATTTTGGCAAATGGGGAAACTCATCGAGTGAAGTCATCCTGCACTGGCTTACGCATCCATGGTCGGTGATCGAGCACCTCAGCGAAACAAAACGCTTGCTTTACTTGCCCAAAGTACTTGGACCGCTTGCGCTGCTGAGTCTAGGAAGTCCGCGTTGGTTGGTCGTCGCGTTGCCGGTGTTCGGCGTGTCGCTGATGAGCGATTTTCCAACCACCACCGATCTTGATTGCCACTATCTCACCCCTGCATTGCCGCCCATCTTGTTGAGCGCGATCGACGGCACGGCGCGGCTTTCGAAGTGGATCGACCAGTGGCTTGCTCCCTTGAAGACAGCGGGACGCTGGGTCGGGATCGGTCTGCCGAGCGTATCGGTCGTGGCGGCGCATGTTGTGGCTGGCGGCACGCCGATCGCTCGCGACTACGACCGCGCTCAGTTTGTACCCGACGACCGCAGCGTTCACGCCCGTGCGGCGGTGGATGCGGTGTCTCCGGGGGCGAGCGTGCAGGCCCCCGACTGTTTGCTTCCTCATTTGGTCGAGCGCCAATTTCTCCATCGAGCCCCTCCCCCGGAGCAGCTTGCAGATTTTGTGGTGCTCGATACGTCGCATCGGCTCCGCTTCCCCAACCAAGAAAGCGTGCTCCGTACGTTCGAAGAACCCAATTTGCGCAACTGGCTCGCTCGCGACGACCATCGAGTTGTTCTCTATAGCGACAACTTCGTCGTCCTCGAGCGTGGACGAGAGCCACGCACCGGGACGGGCGCGAAATATATTCTCTCCAAACCGCACCACGGGGCGCAGCGAGATGGCCCTCCCGCGCGGCTTACCGAATGTCTTTCATTGCGCTCGGGTCGTAGAAAAGGAGCCCAAGTTACGCTTGAGCTCGAGGCGCACGGGCCGTGTGCGCCCGACTTGGCGATTCGTATCGGTCAAGAACAACCCACGAATGAGTATCGACCGGGCGCGGTGGTGCTTCCATTTGGCGGCGAACTTTCTCCCAAGCATCTGCGTTCAGGGGATGTGGTTCAGTCGTCGCACAAGATCGATCGGCTCAGCCGCGCACGCCGAATTTGGGTAGGCGTGCTCCGTGAAAGCGGAGCAAGGCCGGACCCTAACGATCCGGTTGGTGTCCCACTCGACCTAGCGGTTGACTAGCGCTTGATACAGGTCTGGCCGTCGATCTCGGAAAAAGCCCCACTCCGCACGACTGCGCGCGATGGCGGGCAAATCGAACTCCGCCAGCGCAAAACCTTCTTTTTCGTCGTCGAGGCTTGCCCTAAGTTCTCCCAAAGGGTCGACGATGAATGAGTTCCCGTAGAACGTCATGTCATCTTCCGTGCCGACTCGGTTGGCTGCGAGCACGGGCATGTGATTTGCGACGGCGTGGCCAACCATCACCCGCCGCCACGGAGCACGGGTATCCAGATTTGAATTCTGCGGTTCGCTGCCGATGGCCGTCGGGTAGAGCAAGACTTCGGCGCCCATGAGCGCCATCGCGCGTGCGCATTCCGGAAACCATTGATCCCAGCAGATCCCTACCCCTAGCGTGGCGTGCTGCGTCGTCCAAACTCGAAAACCTGTATTGCCCGGTCGAAAGTAGAACTTTTCTTCGTACCCGGGACCATCGGGAATATGGCTTTTGCGATAGGTCCCGAGCACGCTGCCGTCCGCGTCGACCACCGCGACGCTGTTGAAGTATTCTTGGCCGTCGCGTTCAAAGAACGAAACAGGAAGCACTGCGTTCGTCTCTTGAGCCACGCGCGCAAAGCGTTCCACTACGGGGTGGTTCGTCGCGGGCCTGGCCAGGTCAAAGAAGCGCGCGTCTTCGCGCTGCGGAAAGTAGCGAGTTTGAAATAGTTCGGGCAACGCGATGATCTGAGCGCCATGCTTCGCGGCGCTCCGAACGAGTTGCTCCACCCGATTGAGGTTGCGCTCGATGTCCTGCTCCATAGAGCATTGCACTACCGCCGTGACGAGCCTGGTATTCCGTGTCCGCGTGCTGGAGGGCGCACCAGGGCCTTGTGATGCTGACCTATCGGGTGATGCCGGGCTAGGAGATGCTGGGCTAGGAGATGCGGGGCTGCTGCTGGGTGACACAGTGAAACGCTCCTCCTCCGTGAATGAGGGCTCGTGCGGAGAGGCCGATAGCTTTGCGATTGGGAAACAGCGCGTCAATGGCCTGGCGCGCCGGTTCATCTTCCGGCGTTCCATATTGCGGCACCAAAACCGCGTGATTCGCGATGTAGAAATTGCAGTAGCTTGCGGGCAACAGTTCTCCCGCGAGCTCGAACCGGCCCGCTGATGGTATCGTCCTCACCACCAGACGCCGTCCCTCGCTGTCGTGCATCTCCCTCAGTTGCGCCTGCACGTCGCGAAGCACTCGAGCGTTGGGGTCATTCGCGCGCGGCTCGGCGCAGACGACCATCCCGGGCGCGACGAACCGGGCCAGCGTGTCGACGTGGCCGTCGGTATGATCGCCCTCGAGAACCCCGTCGAGCCACAGGACGCGCCGGATTCCCGCGGAGGCGTCCAGTGTGGCCTCGATATCGGCCTCACAAAGGTTTGGGTTCCGGTTTGGGTGCAGCAAACAAGAGCGGGAAAGCAAGCATGAGCCGCGCCCGTCCACGTCCATTGCTCCGCCTTCGAACACCAAGTCGATAGGCCTTGTCTCGCCTCCGGAATGTATTGCAACGAAGGACGCCACATCAGCGTCGCCCGCGATGACGAACTTTTTCCCCCAGCCGTTGAACCGGAAGCAGAGCGCGACCAGGTTGCCTGCGCCGTCGTCGGCAAAAACTGGCGCAGTGTCCCGAGTCCAGCAATCTCCGTAGGGCGCGTGAATCACGGTCAGTGCCTCGTCGACGAGCGTCTGGGGCGGGGCGTCATCGGTGGACGGATCGGGCATCAAAAGTTTTACCAGGTCGCCTCCCTGTTGAATACCCCGGGCCAGCGCGAGGAGCTCTTCCTGCGCAGCCTCGAGCGCATCGTCCCATTCGTCCTTTCGGTGCGGCCAAGCCATCCAGCAGGCGTCGTGTCGCTCCCATTCTGCAGGGATGCGTGTTTGACTCTTGCGGCGCTTCACGGAAGATCAAGCACCGCTTGAGAACCAAACTGGCGTATTGTGCGTTCCATATGCTTGAGGGCGGCCCGCCGCCGTTCGGCGATTCCTTCGATCTGACGAGAACTGAGAATCGGCGCAAGGGGATCCCGAGACATGCGGGCGCGCAGCCGGCCGATGTCGAGCTGCTTGAGCGCGACGATCGTCGATCGGCGAAATCGCTGGAGGGTCGTGAGGCGCGTTTCGAGCAGCGGAAGACGTTGGTTATTGGTCCAAAACCCTGCGCCGTTGTCGAAAAACATGAGCGGGCCCCGGGGGCCTCGGGTGCGGACATTGGTATAGCCGCCGCCCCACCGGTCGACGTTCTGAATCAGATAGTCGAAGACGATGAGATCCGATAGCTCTGCAGCGCGCGTTTCATCGACCGCGATTCCTTCCGCGTCGGTATCGTTCGCCTCGGCCGTCTCTCCGCGAAGCCGTTTTCGGTAGTTGGCGGGGCGCAGGTAGGGCGATACCCGCGGACCGTCTTCGACGCGCACCTGACGCTCCCATCCTCGCTCGAGGACTAGCGGCGGAATAGGCCCCTCAATCCAGTGAATGAACGCGCCGCGAACCCAGCCGCGGTCGACGATCACCTCGTCGATTCGTCGGTCGTCTTCCGCGGCGGGCTGTAAGCGGCTCCAGCGCATCCGTCGTCCGGTCGACGCGGGCACGCGACCAAATCCCATCTCGCGATCCAGATAGTACGCCGCGAGTTCCGAATACCAATGTGCCCCCGAAAAGCGCTGTTCGGGTTTGAAGTAGCCGCGCACTCCGCCGCGCAGGGTAATCCGAAACCCGAGGCTTCGTCCGCCGCGTCCTTTTCGGATATAGACCGGGCGTGCGTTCGCCATCGCCGCGACCGCTGGCGCATCCGCTAGTTCGAAAAACGCGTCTTCGTGAGTTGGCGGGCGACTGGGTGGATCGCTGGTCCATGGCCCGTGCGCATCCTTGCGCGCCGCGCGAGTTTTTTTCGGCGCGCCCGGGGATGTGGGATTTGGAGGGGCCGACGAGCCATCGGCAACATCGCCCGGGCGCGTGTGGCGAACCTCGTCGCATGCCGCGCTCAATATGAGTGCCGCGAGACACCCGTACGCCAGGGCTACCGCCCATGCATCTTTGGGGGCCGTCACGTTTCGAAGCCGCCTTCTACAGAGCCTCCCTCGTTTTGCTGGAAGCACCAAATTATTGGGGCGCTGATAGCGCTATTTGGCGAGCGCGCGAGCCGAGCTCAAACGTACGAACCTACTCAAACGTACGAATCCAAAAGAAAAGCGGCCGCGACGAAGGGGGGGATCACGTCGCGGCCGCTGGAATGAAGAAATGGCCGCTAAGGCGGGGGGAGCTCTCAGCGAAGTGCCACTTCTGTCTCTAATAGAAAGCACGTTGTATGCCAATCGGTCATCTTCGAAATTATTGAGTTTTTTAGAGATGGTCTCGCGAGTGGAATCCCATTATTGAAATGCACTTCTGCAAAAGCGAAACAGCGCGCTCCGAAATTCTTATATTTTCTGGTTTTCCAGACCAGCTGAGGCGTCGATGATCGAGTTTGATTCACAACACGGATTGGGCGGTGGACATGGGCGCGAATGGGCATCCCGGTCATAGTGCGTTCGCCGATGCGTGGCTCAGTCTCAACCCGTTGTCGGGTCACTACATTCCTTGGCGTGACGCTCTTGTCCCTCAGCGCCTCGTTTGCCGCTGCGGGCGCACTATGGCTTGCGGGGCCTTCGGCGGGGGTGGCGGCATGGTTCGCGGTGGCGTACGGGTGGATTGGGCTCGGCTATCTGAAGCTTGGCGCCATGGTGTTTGGAAAAAATTCCCGCGGAAACCGAGCGTTTTGGGCGTGGTGCGTGCTGCTTCCGTTCCTGCTTCCTTGGCGACCAATTCGAAAAACAGTGGCGTGGTTGGGCGGCGAAGACTGCTTCAATCGCGTTGCCCCGGGAATCTATGTCGGGCGGATGTGTTCCCTTCGCGAACTTCCCGCCGACACGGCGTTGGTCGTAGATCTAACCGCGGAGTTTCTTGAGGCTCGCGGGATTCGGAAACGCTTTGCCTATCGGTGCCTACCCACGCTCGACCGCGGGGTGCCGTCGGCCCCGTCGTTGGCGTGTCTCGTACAAGAGCTATCGTCCTTCGATGGCCCTCTATACATCCACTGCGCGGCGGGCCACGGTCGGTCGGCTATGGTTGCCGCTGCGGTGCTTGTCGCACGGGGCATGACGCGGAATATCGAGGAGGCCATCGCGCATATGAAACGGTCCCGGCCCCGGATTCGGCTTACGGAGCTTCAAAAACACACAGCGGAGCAAGCGCTATCTGGTTTGCCCCGCGCACAATTCGCGAGTGTTGCGTGATGGGCTCAGGTTCTGCTTCGTCTGATTCGTCTTCGTCTTCGACGCTCGCCCTCCGCGTCGCGCGGCTGTTTGGAGACGTCCGGGCCGGGGAGGCGGCTACCGCTGGTCTCATGATGGTCAACCTATTCTCCCTGATGTTGGCCTACTACCTCATCAAGACGGTACGTGAGCCGCTCATCCTGACCACGGGGGGAGCCGAGCTCAAGTCGTACGCGGCGGCGGCTCAGGCTGCGGTGTTGATGGGCGCGGTGCCGCTTTACAGCTGGTTCTCTTCGCGCGTCGACCGCACTCGTTTGATCCGCGGAGTGACGCTCTTTTTCCTCGTGTGCATCCAGCTTTTTTGCCTTGGCGCGTGGCTCAAGATGCCGATGCTGGGCTTCGTGTTCTACGTGTGGGTGGGCATCTTCAGCCTGGCGATGATCGCTCAATTTTGGTCGTTCGCCAACGACGCCTATAGCCAGGAATCAGGCGAACGCCTTTTTCCAGTGGTCGCCAACGGCGCGATCTTGGGCAGCGTGGTCGGGTCGTACGGCGCGTCGTGGCTGTTCAAGTTCGAACTCTCGCCGGTTGTCATTCTCGAGATCGCGACCGCCACCATTTTGGTTCACCTCGCGCTCTACGCCGTGGTCGGGCGCCGCTTGCAAAACGAGGCGCAACGCGGCGCGAGCGCGCAGCCGACCGAAGCGCTCAGCCGCCGAGATGGTTTTGCGCTCGTGTTCGCCAAACCCTATCTGCGTTTGATCGCTCTCCTGCTGATCTTGCTCAACGTGGTGAATACCACTGGCGAGTATATTCTTAGCAGCTCTGTGCTCGAACGCGCCGCGAGCGCGTTTCAGGCGGCCGCGTTGGCTGGGAGCAACCTCGACCGAGACGCGTTCGTCAGCAACTACATCGGCACTTTCTACGGCGAGTTTTTTACGTGGGTAAACATTGCCGGGGTGGTGCTCCAAGCGTTTGTGGTCGCGCGCATCGTAAAGTACACGGGCATCGCCGGCGCGCTCCTCGCTCTTCCCATCGTCGCCTTCGGTGCGTACGGCCTAGTGGCCGCAGGGGCCGGCTTTGCAGCGCTTCGCGTCTCCAAGACTATGGAAAACGCCACCGACTACTCCGTGATGAACACGGCCCGCGCGATGCTTTGGCTCCCCACCACGCGCGATGAAAAATACAAAGCCAAGCAAGCGCTCGATACCTTTTTTGTGCGGCTCGGAGACGTCATCTCAGGCGGCTTGGTGTTCCTGGGAACCACGTGGCTCGGCTGGGGCGTGCCCCAGTTTGCGTACGCAAACGTTGTGGTGGTGCTGGCGTGGCTGGCCCTTGCGTGGCTTATCGTGCGCGCGTATCGCGAAATCAGCGCTGCGTGAATACGAACAACGCAATCAACACCGTCGAGATCAGCATCGCGGCGATGAGGGCGGGCGAATAGCGGTCGCCCTTGCGGCGCATGCGGAACGAGCGCGCGACGATTCCGAGTGCGGCGGCGAAGAAGGCCACCGTGGCGAGAAGCGCCGCGAGTTTGAACCCCATCGGGTTCCATCCGACCTGTTCTGGTTCCGCGAAGAGGGCGCTGAAAAACTTGAGCTCCTTTTTTGGCGCGGACAGCCCGAGCGTGACCAATGCGCTGAGCTCAAGGCCTACCGAAAGCCCAATGCACATGCGCTCGGTGGACAGCCAAATGTCTTCGCTTGCTCTTTTTCGCCGTTCTACCGGGCTCTTTGAGGGGCGAGCGCTGTTGCGACGCGCCAAGGGGGGCAACGAGGAGAAACGCGCGGGAGACCCAGGACCCGGTGAACGGGAGCTCCGTAACTCTGCCTTTTGTCGTCGAGATGCGTCCCGCGATTTGGGGCCGCGGACGTAACGAACCTGTGGCAAGTCTCGGGCGTTGAACTCCATGGGCCCTTCGGTAGGGTACGACCGCACGGGCGTAATCTGAGGGGCCCTGGTATCTTGACAACGTCAAAAAACTAGAGACAAGAAGCTTGGCGACCCCGACTTGACCCTATAGGCGAACTGTTCGACTCCAACCTGTGAATCCAACCTGAGAGATAGACCATGACCAAGCTCTACCCCACCAAGAACGATCTTCCCGAGTCGTCCCGACAAGTGCTCATCGAGCTGCTCAACGCGCGGCTCGCGGAAGGCATCGACCTCACCCTCCAAGCCAAGCAAGCGCATTGGAACGTGAAAGGAATGAGCTTTTTCCAGCTCCATGAGCTCTTTGATCAGGTGTACGAACAAGCGGGCGAGTGGGTCGACCTGATCGCCGAACGCACCGTGCAGCTCGGCGGGGTCGCGGAAGGCGTGCTCAAAGAAGTGGCCGCGCGCTCCGAGCTCCCGGCCTACTCCGTCGAGCTGAGCGGCGGTCGCGCCCACGTTGACGCGCTATCCGGGACCCTCGCCGCATTTGGCCGCTCGGTGCGCGCCTCCATCGAATCGGCCGACCGATTGCAAGACGCCGACACCGCCGACCTGCTCACCGAAGTATCCCGCGGCGCGGACAAAATGCTCTGGTTACTGGAAGCGCATCTTCAGGGGGAATAACTCCGCGCAGACGACCTAAAGAACGACCAAAGGGGTCCGATTTTGCCGTGCCATTCAGCGTCGTGCCATTCAGGCATGCGCAGCGAAATTCACGGCAAATCGGGCAAATTGGGCAAATTGGGGTCACGAGCCAAGGGCACACTTCTTGCTCCCTGTTATCCGGGATATCCCTTACGAAGACTCGTGACCCCAGCTGTTCGAACATACGCGCATGTTTGTGCGACCCTCGTCGCCTTCGGCTGCGCTGCCGAAGCCCATCCCGGCAGCGCGGGAGAAAACAAAGCCATCATCGGCGAACACGAGATTCGTGAGTACTACCAGGCGAGCCCTTTCGTGCGGCAACTGATGCGCGAGTCAACGGGTGTTTGGATAGGGAACAGGAATGTGCCGGCCGTCGTTCAGGGCGACTACCCGCACACCCAGCAAACCAAAACGAAAAGGGAGATTGAGAGTGACCGAGGCCTTTGCCAGGTTGCCGGTCCTGGGGCGATTTCCTCGCAAGACTCTACGGTGACGCGGGAGCTTCGAGAGTACGGTATATGCAAGCGCGCGGCCTTTGCCGAACAACCGGCGCCGGGATTTTGCTCTGGCTACTTCGTCTATGTGTCGCCGACCGTCGCTTTGGTTCAGACGTCGGGTCACTGCATCAAGACCCAAGCAGCGTGTGAGAACGCGACGTTTGTTACTGGGTACTATCACGATCGCCTGTTCATCGCCCGACGCGGCGCCGGCGCTGCGCCGAAGCTTCGAGTGGAACGAGATCTCTTTCCCTGCAAGCGCATTCTGGCGCACAGCTTCTCAAGAGATGATGACTTGGGCACCGTGCGGGACTACGCGATCGTCGAAGTAACTCTTCCGCCAGACCCACGCGAGCTGCGCGCGTTTGCCCTGGCTCCGTTCGGGGCCACGATTCACGAGCGACGTACATTCAAAGAGCAAGAGACTCTGTACAGCGTGGGACACCCGTGGGGAACTCCAGCGAAGGGTTTCGTGGGAGACCGCGTATTTCATCAACTGAGTAAGCCCGATATTTTCGAGCATTCGGTCGATACCTTTCGGGGCCAGTCAGGGTCCGTTGTCGCCGCGCAAGGAACTCGCGGCGAAGCCGTTGCGTGGGGAACTCACTCCTACGCTCCCGCGTTCGCCTTCGTGCTTTCCGAGCAAGAGAGCAGAGCGGGGGGCAGCACCGAAACAGTGGCTTGCCTGGACTACAGAACGTTTGCGGCAGATGCCAAAGAGACGTACGGCGGCGCGCAGTACGCCTACACCGGACCGGTCGACCTTTGCGCTCGAGGCCTCGGTCCGGCTGATTTTTGCGACCCTATCGTGCGCGAAGCCCGCGCTCTCTGCCCGGAAGTCGTTCAGAGACTTCGTAGCCGGTCGCCAGGGTTTGGGCCGCGAGACCTACCTGGATGCCGCGATTTGCGTCGTGCCTTTGGCGACGCGGCGTTGGGCGCGGAATACACAGAAGGCCCGGACTGCCGTCGCGGTCTCAACTACTGCCAAAACGGCAAGCTGATGGACTGCTCGGGAAGGACCAGCGGCCCGGGGGAACCGAACGAGTGCGAATCGCTCGGTGGAACCTGCACCTACTTGGATACCGACTACGGATGCCGAATGAAGCCCGTGGTGCAACCGGCGGTGGCCGCGTGCAGCTAGTGTCTCTGCCGGCCGAGCCGCGGAATAGCTCATCCGCAATCATTCAACCCGCAGTCGCTCCACGACAACCAGCGATGGTGATTGTTCGAATCTGTCTGTTCGTTTGCGTCGCCCTCGGCTGCGCTGCCGAAACCAATCCCAGCAGCGCAGGAGCAAACAAAGCCATCATCGGCAACTTCTCATCGTACGAGTACTACCAGTCCAGTGTGTTTGCTCAGAAGCTCATGCGTGAGTCGACCGGCGCATGGATTGCCGTGGATGATCTGGGCGCTGTTTTGCGAGGAGAATATCGATCTCAACGATCGAAGGCGAAGAAGCTCATCCAGAGCGACCGCGGTCTCTGCAGCTATGTTGGTCCGGCGTCGGTATCGTCTCAAGAAGCGGCAACGCTTAGCGAGCTTCGAGAGCACAGCCTTTGCGCGCGCGTCGCGTTCGCGAATCAGCCGGCGCCAGGATACTGCTCGGGCTTCTTCATCTACGTGTCGACGAATGTCGCTTTGGTGCAGACCGCGGGCCATTGCATGAAAACTCAGTATCAATGTGACAACGCGGCGTTTGTCGCCAGCTACCATCATGCGCGTCCAACCGTTGCCCAGGACAACACGATCGTTCCGCTTTCGCCAGAAGTCCGAAGCGACCGCGATGTTTATCGATGTAAACGCATTCTTGCCCACGCTTCAGCAAGAAATAAACCGGGAGATGCCGGTCGCGACTACGCGATCGTGGAAGTAAAGCCTCCCCCAGACGCGACCGTGCGACGCGCCGTTGCGCTCGCTCCGCTCGGAGCTCAGATACATCAGCGGATCGCTTTTCACGGCCGGGCACGTCTCCACAATGTAGGTCATCCGCATGGTGTTCCCGCCAAGAGTTCGGTGGGAAATGACGCGTTTCATCTTGGGGATCGATTCAACTTTTTTAGACACTCAGTCGATACTTCTCCCGGACAATCTGGCTCGATCATTGCGGTAGAAGGTCCCGGTGGCGACGCGGTTGCCTGGGGAGTCCACAGCGGCGCTCCTCGGCCCTTTGTGTTTGCTCACCAAGTCGTTGGCGTTGGCGAACGCACAAAAACGGTTGCTTGTCTCGACTACCGAAAGTTCGCCGAAGGCAACGAAGAGAGCTACGGCTGGGCGCAATATGCATATACCGGCGCAGTGGACATGTGCGCCCGCGGTCTCGGCCCGAGCGAATTCTGCGATCCCGTGATCACCGACGCCCGCAAACGTTGCCAAGAGCACCCGGAACTACGTAATCGTCAGGGATGCCGTGATCTATTTGCTGCCTTCGGCGATGACCTGAGCCGCGTGGAATACGAAGAAGGGCCGAGCTGTCGGCGCGGCCTCAACTACTGTCAGGCCGGTAAGCTCATGGATTGCGCCGGCCAAGTCGACGGCCCCGGTAATCCTGTCGAGTGTGAGTCAGTTCGCAAGCGCTGCACTTTTTTGGGGCCTGACTACGGCTGTCGCGACCCGTCTGTTGGCCAGTGCACGCAGTTTTCAGACCAACCGGTTACTGGAACGTAGGAACACCGTTCGGTGGCAAAGCCCGAACGTTGCGCCAAGCGAACCTGGATACGGGATCTGACTCGGGATCGGCATCGATATCGGCGTCTGGATCGGGGTCAGGATCAGGATTGGGATCAGCATCTGGTTCGGGTGCGGGATTAGGATGAGTTTCGGTTTCGGGATTCGGATCAGGATTGGCAGCAGACTGTGTACGTGATGAAGTTGCGTGCTTCCTGGCGAGTGAGCTGTGTTTTCTGGAGGGTTTGAAGCAAACCCTCCCCCCCGCGGGTACGACCCGCGCGGGTCCCCCACCCGACTCCGACCGCTTGCGCGGCCGCCCCATCGCTCCGCGATGGGGCCCCAGCAGCACACCACTTACGCGACCAGGTCACGTGCCTCGTGGCGGGGGAGCTTGGGTGGCTATGTTGTTCGGAGGGTTTGAAGCAAACCCTCCCCCCCGCGGGTACGACCCGCGCGGGTCCCCCACCCGACTCCGGCCGCTTGCGTGGCCGCCCCATCGCTCCGCGACGGGGCCCCAGCAGCACACTACTTACGCGACCATGTCCACGTGCATCCTGGCGGGGGAGCTTGGGTGAATCGGCGGGGTCGTACCCCGACGAAAGGGTCTGGGTGCCAGACCCTAAATCAATATAGAGCAGTGGAATTTTGGTCTGAGCGCGAGCGCCCCGGCAGCGCAGGCCCGATGACGCACGAATAGTGCTTCGTCGGGCCGAGCAGGGGAGGAAAGCCGCGCTCAGACCAAAAGGCCACTGCTCTAGTGGAAATCGCGGGAGCGGGTGGTCACCTCCTCCCCAACCCACGGAGGCGCCCACAAGCGTTTGGCGACGAGATGGGTAACGCCCTCGGCAACTTGGAGAGTGCCGGCGACGCCAAGAATCGCCTGGGTCTTGGCGACGGTGGCAAATCGCTCAAAGACATCGCGCCAGACCACGAGATTGACAAAGCCGGTTTCGTCTTCGAGGGTGAAGAAAGTGACGCCGCTGGCGGTGCCCGGGCGCTGCCGGCAGATCACCAAGCCAACATATTCGACTTTGGTGGCGTCGCGCATGGCGGAAAGAGCGCGCGCATGAGGAAGGCGTCGCGCTTCAAGCAAAGGGCGAAAGCGCTCCATCAAATGGCCTCGGGGGCTGTGATGGCTCGCGCGGTAATCCCAGAGAACTTCTTCAGGCGAAGAAAGCGAGCGAAATTGGGCGGTGGAAGGGCTCTGCCACGGCATGGTGTCAGAGACGTTTTGAGCCAGCGCACGCACCTTCCAAATAGCATCTCGACGCGGCGTACCGAACCCATCTAGAGCGCCCGCTTCGCCGAGCGCAACCAGGCTGCGCTTCGAGAGGCGCGTGCGGGTGACAAAATCAGCGAGGTCGGCATAAGGAGCTGGCGATTGCGTCATCGCGTCCCGATCGCGTGTTTTCAAACCCTTCACATAACGAAGCCCCATGCGTATGGCGGGCTTCGGCTGAGACGGTTCGAGCGTGCAGTCCCATGCGCTTTGCTGCACGTCGATGGGACGCACGTCGATGCGATGACGTTTCGCATCTTCAACGAGCGAGGCTGGAGAATAAAACCCCATCGGCTGCGAATTGAGCAGCGCGCATGTGAACGCCGCCGGGTGATGGCAGCGCAGCCACGAGGTGACATAGGCCAGTAGAGCAAACGAGGCAGCGTGGCTTTCAGGAAACCCGTATTCGCCAAATCCTTGAATCTGCGAATACACCCGCTCGGCGAAGTCTTGCGGAATGCCTTTTTTGATCATGCGCGAAATCAATCGTTCGCGATGAGCTTCGATGCGCCCCGAACGACGCCACGCGGCCATATCGCGCCGCAGCTGGTCGGCTTCTTCGGGGCTATAGCCCGCCGCCACGATGGCCAGCTTCATGACTTGCTCTTGAAAAATGGGCACGCCCAAAGTTTTATGGAGCACCCGTTTGAGATCGGGATGCGGATAGTTCACCTCTTCTTCGCCATTTCGCCGACGCAAATAAGGATGCACCATGTCGCCTTGAATGGGGCCAGGGCGCACAATCGCCACTTCGATGACCAAATCGTAAAACGTGCGCGGTTTGAGCCGCGGCAGCATGGCCATCTGGGCGCGGCTTTCGATCTGAAAAACCCCCACCGTATCGCCTCGCGACACCATGTCGTAGGTGGCGGTATCTTCTGCGGGAACGGTTGCGATCGTGAGGTCGTGTCCGCGGGCGCGGAGCAAATCGAAGCAGCGGTGAATGCTGGTCAGCGCGCCCAGGCCGAGTAAATCGACTTTGAACAGCGCAAGGTTTTCTACATCGTACTTATCCCATTGAATCACCGTGCGACCTTCCATGGTCGCGGGTTCGATCGGCACGATATGAGTCACCGGAAGATGCCCCAGCAAAAAGCCGCCAGGATGAATCGAAAGGTGGCGCGGAAAATCGCTGATTTCATGCACCAGCTGGCAGAGGTGGTGGGTGACGGGGGCTTCGGCATCAAGGCCCGCCTCCGAAAGCAATTTCACGCTCAGGCCGTCGCTGTAATGACGCAGCAGTCGCGTAACGGAATCCAGATCGGTGAGCGGGAGCCCCAGCGCCTTTCCTACATCGCGCACCGCGGATCGTGTTCGGTAGCGAATCACGTTCGCCACCATCGCGGCGTGGCGTCGTCCATACCGCGCGTACACATATTGAATCACTTCTTCGCGCCGCTCATGCTCGATATCGAGGTCAATATCCGGGGGCTCGGCTCGGTTGCGGCTTAGAAAGCGCTCAAAGAGCAAATCCATGCGCACGGGGTCGATCGCGGTAATGCCCAAGCAAAAACACACCGCGCTGTTCGCGGCGCTGCCTCGACCTTGGCAGAGAATATTGTGCTCGCGGCAGTACACGACGATGTCGTGCATGGTGAGAAAGTAGCCGTCGTATTCAAGCTCCTGGATGAGCTCGAGCTCGCGTTCAAGTTGCGCGCGCACGTCATCCGGAATCGCGTCGTAGCGCTTTTGCGCGCCCTGCCAGGTCAACGCGCGAAGCCAGCTGGTTTCGGTTTCGCCGTTTGGCAAATCTTCGGCAGGGTAGCGATATCGAATCTGACTCAAATCAAACGTGCAGCGCTTGGCGATCTCTTGCGTACGCGCCCATAGCTCAGGGGCATCAGCAAACAGCTGCTCCATCTCATGGGAAGACTTCACATCGTGCTCCGCGTTCGCTCGAATTCGGCGGCCTGCTTCGGCAAGGCTGCATTTGTGACGAATGCAGGTCAGCACGTCTTGCAGCGGTTGCCGTGCTTGGTCGTGATAAAGCACTTCGACGGCTCCCACACAGGGTACGCCTCGCGCTCGAGCCGCCCGGCGAAGCAAAATCTCCGCCTGCTGTTCTTCGGCGCTGAGATGCCTCGCGCATAGAGCAAACAGATCTTCACCGAATGAATTAAGATCATCGAGGAGCTCTGGATGAGGGCAAAGGGCGATCAAATCCCCTGCCGCATCGGCCAGCTCGTGAAGCGTGACCCAGGCCTGCCCTTTGGTGCCGCGCGTATGCGCCTGGGTGATCAGACGGCACAGCCGCGCATATCCAAACGCGGTTTTGGCGAGCACCACAACCCGCTTTGCATCGTCTTGCGCATCGTTCTTTTGTACGCGCTCGTCCACATGATCATGTACGTACAGTTCAGCGCCAGGAATCACCTGCATGCCGAATTCGCGGGCTCGAACATGCGCGCGAGCAAGGCCATACACGCCATGGCGGTCGGTTAGCGCCAGCGCGTGCATCCCGAGCGCGTGTACCTTATCCACGATCTCTTCAGGGTGGCTCGCGCCTTCCAAAAAGCTGTAGTTCGATTTCACCCATAGATGGATCCCTTGAACGTCTTCACGATCGGCATCTTGACGATGAACCTTTTGACGATAGACATCCTGCGACATGTTCGACCCGCTAATCGATTGCGCCTTGCTGATACCAACGCTTGCGGGCGCGATCGAAATAGAGCCAAAGCACCGCGCCGAGTGCGGTTTCGGCGTAGTAGTAGTCGCGCAACACGGTGCGTGATCGCGTGGTGGACGCGTTGCACCACCATCCACCGCTGATGCGATAGGGGCCAAAGAGGCGGCGCACGTTTTCTTGAGCCAGTGTGCTGCCAAGGGAGCGCGGGGGAATCATCATGCGTCGCACCAATGCAAACGATTGCGCAGACGAGGTAGCGCTGTGATTGGAGGTCATGCTGCGATTGGAGGTAGCGCTGTGATGGGCACCAGCCCGTCGCTGAGGAACCTGCCGTAACGGCTCCCACTGAAAACGAGCCTCGGGCAGATGACCCGGTCGCAGGCGAGCTCGTGTGACTGATTGAGGACCAAACGCAGCCCGAAGGCGAGCGATCGCTCGATCGGCGGGTGCGATATCGCGAGCAGGCCGATCGAGAAGAGCTTGTTGCTCAGAAGTTTGGGCCACGTGGTCGGCGCTGAGCTTCACCTCTTCGACCGGCGCATCGAGGCGAACCTCTTGAAGGCGCAACCGCACCAGCTCGAGCAAAGTCATGACTTCGCGCGTAGGCTCGGCAGGTTCGATGCGCTCTTCATGGGTGCCTCCCCGCTCCAGCATCAAACGAACGAAAAGCGTTTTGAGCTTTTGATGGCGCGCCTCGAGCGCTGCGATGAGTTCAGCGAGACCGCCCTTAATGCCAAAAAGCAATCGATAAGGGTCGGCGTCTGGCGGGTCGACTTCAAAAGCCACCTCGAGCGTCTCTTCGAGCACTCGGGGTTGCATGGGTAGTTGGGGGCTTTCCGCAAAAAGCCCGTGCATATGGCTTGCTTCGCGGCCAAACCGCGCCGCCAACTCCCCGGCTGGAATCGAGAGAAAAGCCCCCAGCGTATCCAGCCCGAGCAGCGACAGCCCATCGATCAGCATCGGCGGCAACCCCAGCTTATAGAGCGGCACCACATCCGAGCGATCGCGTTCGGTCTCTCGGTCTGGAATCACCCAAAACCCAGCCCGCGCGCGCGCAATCGCGAGCGCGCGATATCGCGAAAAGCCCACCACTGTGGACGCATACAAACCGCGGCCTCGGAGATATCCGTGCACCGCGCGCGTCCAATTGCGCAGGCCCCCGTAAAGCTTGTCGAGCCCTTGCGGGTCGATAAAAAAGGTCTCTGGAAAATAGCGATCGCGCTCCACCCGCGGAGAAAACGTATGCAGCGCGCGACCGAGCTCCACCGCAAACGCTTCTACTTCATGCTCGGGCACGACGGCGGTATGCACATGCGGCACGAGCTGCCGCGCCGCGCTTTGGGTCATGCCAACTCGCAGCTTGAGCGCAGCGGCGCGACGGTTGACCTGAACTAAGCGAGCTTCGGGGCGTTCAGAAGCGACGACCGCGACGGGCGCTTCTCGCCAGGCGGGCCGCGCTTTGAGCAAGATCTGAAGCGGCAGCAGAGGAAAGGAAATGCATCCGATCCGCTTCACGATAGTTCCCTCGTGGCTTGAGAAAGCCCGGGGGGCGCTTGAGATTCGATCGCGAGATGAGGGTGCTCAAGGCCCACTTTGTCTTTGATGACCCGCGGAAACATCTGAAACGATCCGTCTGCGCGCTGCATGCGTTCGGGGACGATTCGCACGCCGATCAGAGGGCCCAGCGATGGGTCTTGACTGTCGTTTTGGCTCAGCAAGCAGCATCGCGATCGATGCTGTCGCACGAGCCCTTGCAATCGACTCTGCCACCGCGCAGCCGACCCTCGAGGCACGCCTTCGGTTAGGTCGACCACCACCAGTTCAAACGATCCTGATCGGAGCAAAAGCTCGGCCGCGCGAATGAGATCGTAGCGATCCGGCCGACGGGGCACCTGCACCACGACCAAGGAATCCAACAAAACACCGGCTTGGCTCAGGTCAGGCGGGAACAGTCCACCATGTTCAGGCTGAATCCAGGCCACCGGGCCGAGCTTTTGGATGTGGGCTACGAATGATACAGCGAGGCTCATTCGTGATGCAGAGTTCTGCCCCGAGATTTCGACCAATCGACCCGATGGGAGCAGCTCCTGGAGAGGAGAGACTTTGGCCGGAAATCCTTTGGCTGGCGAAGCCTTGACCGAAGCAGCCTTGACGGTGGAAGGCAGAGGCGCCAAAGGAGCAAGGGGGATCACGCGAGCGACGGACATGGAGCAGTTCAGTGTACTGAACAAAAAATCAGGTACAAGTTTTTTTCTGCCCGAAGAGCGCCCCAAACATCGCGCTTTTGAACACGAGGCTTATCGCCCCCACCACGCGCCCTCCCAAGTATGAAAGGGGTTTATTACCCCCATAATGAGAGGCCTAGCCTGTAGGCTAAAGGCTACAGCTAAACAAAAAATCCATCAATTTCAGATATTTAAAATAGGCACAAACCATGCAGAAATCGTGGGTCAGATTACGTCGCAGTATGCGTTCACTCACAACTGCTTGCTACATATGGCTCGTTCCACATTGCTCGTTCCGACAGGGAGGGGAGGAGCGCTTCACCTGATGTACCGTTCATCTATTCTTCAAGCATCAAACGCCTCGGGCCGTATTGGATTACTGGCCGGAGTCGCCTTGCTCGCCCTAACGCCTCTTGCAGGCTGCGAGGGCATGATCGGCGATGAACCCGGAAATGGAGGAAGCGCCGCGGATGGCTCGGACGCTGACCCATTTACCCTAGTGTGCGACCCCGAGACGGAAACTCCTCCTCCTCGTCGCACCTGGCTGCTCACCGCGGAACAGATGGATCACACGGTAGACCATCTTTACAATGGGCTGGATGGTCCGCGGCTCAACTTCGTGAACAACGAAAACCGGACGTATTACGGAAACCGCGCTGACCGCCTCACGCTCAACAGCGAGCAAGTGGGGCTTCTGCTCGACCAGAGCGAAGAAGCGGCGCAATTCGTTTCCCAAAATCTCTCTTCGTACGTCGACTGCAATGTCCGAGAGCGCAGCTGCTTCGATGAATTTGTCGACCGGTTTGCCACCCGCGCCTGGCGCAAACCGCCCACCCAGGATCAAATCGAGCGGCTGCGCGCGGTGTACGACGTGGGCGCCGAAATCAGCGTTGGTGAAGGCTACACGTTGACCGCACTGGCGGTGTTGCGCGCGCCCCAGTTCATCCATCGCACCGAGCTCGGCGCGGCGGATGGCGACTACTATCGCCTAACCCCATGGGAAGTCGCATCCCAGCTTTCCTATCTCATCCTTGACGGGCCTCCCGATGACGAGCTGATGGAGCTTGCGCGCACGGGTGCGATTCTCGAGCAAGCGACCTTCGAGCAGCAAACCCAGCGACTGATGCAATCTTCCGAAGCGCAAAGCATTGCCTCGCGATTCATGATGCAGCTTACTGGCGCGCGCTCGATCATCGGCAAAGCGAAGGCTCCTGAGCTCAACGCCGATTTTAGCCCCCAAACGCGCGCCGACATGATGGAAGAGCTGCGCCTCTTCTCCGAAGCGATGTTCTTCCGCGACGGCGCCACCTGGAGCGATCTCGTGCTCAGCCGTGAAACGTTCATGAACGCGCGCATCGCGGAGTTTTATGGACAAAGCGGCGTCCAAGGGGGCGACTTCCAGCGCGTGCAAATCGAAGACCCGCTCCGGTCCGGCTTTCTGACCATGCCGGTCGTGATGTCGGTGCACTCGTCGTCAGACCACGTCGTGCCCACCACGCGCGGCCGCTTTGTTTTGGCGCAGCTTCTCTGTTCGCCGCTCGGCAACCCGCCCGCAAACGCCTCCGACAGCCCGCTTGCCAACCCTGAGTTCACTCCGCGCGAGCGACTCGAAGCGATGGAAGGATTCGACCAGTGCTACGCCTGCCACGGCCGCGCCGATCCTATTGGGTTTGCGTTTGACCACTTCGACGCGGTGGGCCGAACGGTCACCGAGGTGTACGGCGAGCCCATCGACGACAGCGGCGAGATTCGCGAAACCGGCGCGCTCGATGGTTCTTTCGGCAGCCTTCAAGAGCTCATCGAGCGGATTGCGAATACTCCCGAGGTTCGCGCCTGCATCAGCCGCAAGTTCTACGAGTTCAGCCAGGGGCGCCCCGCGATTCGCTCGGAAGCGTGTCAGGTCGAAGCCGCGCAGGAGACTTTCGAAGCGTCTGGCGGTGACTTAAGCTCGCTTCTGCAGAGCGGTTTGCAAGGAGACTTCCTGCATGTGCGAGGGCCGGGTGAATAAGAATCGAGTGAATAGTCGAGTAGGGCGTGCAATCGAGTCGGGCGAATGATGGAGCCAACTGAAATGACGGGGCCGGGCGAATGACACAATCGAAATTTCTCACGCGCCGAGAGCTCCTGCGATTCGGCGGCATGGCTGGCGCGGGATGGATGCTCTCCTCCGTCGCTGGCCAGCGCGCGCTCGCCCAAGGCGCGATTCCCAAACGCGTGCTCTTTCTCCTTTCTCATAACGGAGTGATGACCAGCGGGTGGAACCCGTCCGGAGGCAGTAATTCGCTCAGCATCGGCGGCGTGATGAGCGCTCTCAACCGACACGCGGGCGACATGGTGGCGATCGACGGTATGCGATACGCGCACACTGGCGGCCACGTCGGCGGCTCGCTCACGTTCCTCACCAATAGCCCCATGCGGGACCAAAACGACGAGAACACTCGAGCCGAATACGCGTCGCTCGACTACGATATCTCCCAGTTCTTGCGCGGCCGAGGCCACGTCGGGCGCAACCTTCTCATCACTACGAGCGCGGGCCCCAACCAATGGGGCGGGGGAGAATTCATTACCTACGAGCGGCCTGGCACCCCGATTCGCGCCCGGGAAGGCGCGAGCGCGCTCTGGGACCAGACCTTCTCGGGCTACACGCCGCCGGCCCAAAACCCCCCGCCCACTGCCGCTCCCGACCCGCGCAACGATCCCGACTGGCGGCGCCGGCGTCGTGAAGCGGTGCTCGGGTTTGTCCGCGACGAATACGCGGCGCTCCGCGGTCAGCTCGGCGGCGAAGACCGCGCGCGGCTCGAAGAAATCGCCGAATCGGTGCACAACCTTGAGCAGCAAATTATTCAGGCCGAAATCGCGATGGGCCAACAGGGCGGCCCTGGCGGAAGACCCTCGCTCACCTGCGACCCAGGCAATAATCCCGGCGGCGGCTCGCTCGACGTCAACGTCTTTAGCGTGATGGGCCGCATTTTGGTCGAAGCGTTGGCGTGCGAACAAACGCTCGTCGCCACCCTGCGCTTTGCCCACGGCACCACCGACAACGGAACCCACCACTCCTGGCACCACGGCGAGCTCTCTTCAGACTGGGAAAACCTGCACAACATCTACATGCGGTGGCAGGCCGACCAGGTTGCCTCGCTCATCGACGAGCTGGCCAACAAACGTCTCGGCAACGGCGACCGCCTGCTCGACCATACGCTCGTGGTGTGGAGCAACGAAATCGGCGTGGGCGGAATCCAAGAACACAGCGGCAATCGACTTCCTCTCCTTCTCGCCGGCTCCATGGGTGGGGCCATCCGTACCAACCAGCTCATCCGCGTCAACGGCCTCGAGCACTGCACATTGCTTACGTCTATCGGTCGCGCGTTCGGCATGAACCTAAACGGCTTCGGCAACATGAACGGCTGTACGGCCGGTCCGCTGCCCGGTCTTTCCACATAGTTTCCGGCCTAATCTCTCTGGCCCCGATCTCTCTGCACGGTGGCTAGAACTGCCCGAGCAACGCTTGCGCCGAGCTCCGTGGCCAGGGCAATCGCATTATTTGGTCCACTGAAGTGACGATTGGCGCACGGCCATGGCGGTGGGGGTGTGCCCCCCGCGACAACGCTCGCTGGCGCGCTTCTTGCTTGAGCGCGGTTGACTGCATGGCAGGCTTACGTAGCCCATGCATCTGTCGGGGAGGTTTCGGCATGCGCAGTACAAAGACCGTACACCCGCGCGTTCGCGGTGGGTTCCTCATGCTTCCGCTGGGCGCGCTGATGGCCTGTTCGGCGTCTGCTGCAGAGTCTGGTGAATACGCACCCAAAGCGTTTGGCGAAGTGCCAGTGAACAGCGCGCAGCTTCAGGTGTTTGGCGGATCGGTTTCGGAGGACGACAACCAAGAAGGCCTGGTCCATCCAGAGCCTTTGGTGGTGGTCAACGCGACGAACCCGCGCGTGGTCGAGGGCGGTTTTGAGTACACCTACCGCGAATCAGGCGATGTCGACCACGACTTCTTTAAGCCTCAAACCGACGGTAGAGCGCTCCTCGAACACGGCAAAGCAGTCCTGCGCTATTTGCTCGAGACGCGCGGTACCACTGGATGGTGCGGCACGGGCGAGTATCCGAACTCCGTATATCATTCGAAAGCGCCGAGGGACTTTGCACCAAACCACATTCGCATTTGGCTCAACCCACAAAATGAGACGCGAATCAATACCTACCAGCACGCTCTGGCGTTCACCTCTTCAAAGCCTGGTTCCGCGAGCGGGGATGCGTCGGGGCACAGCCACGAGGAACATAAACACGAGGAACACGATTCCGAATCGTCCGGCTCTTTTCATGATCACTCGCATGGTGACGACACGTTTTGGGTGGCGCCGCCGACGCTGCACGAAGTGCTCGCCAATACTGGCCACATGATATTCAACTGCGCGGGCGTCGCCCACGCCTCCATAAAAAGCGATCCAATACGGCCGATGAAAGAAGCCTTGGCTGATTTGATGGTGCTGCTCAGCCCGCTTACTAGCGATTGGATGCTCGTCAAAGACCGCGCGAGCTACGCCATTCAAGAGGGCGACGAGCCCAAGGTGCGGCCGCTGCGCAATGTAGCCGATCCGAGCGATGTCGAAACAAACCAATTCCCCGTCAAACCGTCGATGCGCCAGTACGCGACAACTTCGGCCGACCGCGCGCGGGCCACGATCTTCACCCACGCATTCTACGCCGCATGTCATCCCGATTCGCAGCTGACCGGCCGCGCAGCAGGGGAGCAATCATGCGACCCGAATTTCAAAGCGAAGCTCAACGAGTTGCTTTGGACCCTCGTCCGCCATCCGCCGTCGGTGCTTACCCAACATACGAATCAATCCGCGACAATTACGCCCAGCTTCGGGTTTAATGAAACACCCGCCCAACTCGAGCAAAAGGCGCGAGTACTCTACGAAGGCCTCGCCAGCGAGCTGGTGCGCCGCGCGCAGTGTTTCGCGGAACGTCAGGATCACGGGTTTTTGCGCAACGATGTGCAGCGTCTGAAAGCGGGGTTTCAACGCGTCGACCTGGCTATTTCGGAACCGGAGGATTCTGCATGCGAGGTTCGTGCTGACTTCTAGTTCTATCGTTTATGCCAAAATAGCGCTATACATGCTAAAAATACGTGTTCTGTGCGTTGTTCGCGACCTCGAAGGGTTGCTGCGACGCTCTCGGGACCACGTCATCTGGAACGAGCCGTTGCAAGTGCATCGTTTCAGTGGCACGAAACCTTGCGCGTTTGATGATACGCGTTGATACGCGGGCGGGCGCGAGAGGTAGAGATGACTAGATGGATCGCTTGGACAGTGTGCGTTGTCGCGGCAGTAGCTTGGGCCTGCGGCGGCGACAAGAAGAACACGATGTGCACCAACACCTGCACCACGCCAAGCAATCGCATCTGCGAAGACGGCGGGAATATGACCACCCACGGGGGCATGGCAAACTCGATCTCCGCGGCGTGTCAGCTCGGCACCGATTGCAACGATTGCGGAACCCGCACGATACCTACCGCCGCCACCGGGCTGTGCACGGAAACGTGCCTCACTCCTCGCAATGGCAGCTGTGACGACGGCGGCACGATCGCTGCGAACGGCGGCACGTTGAACGCGACGGGGGCTACCTGCCAACTCGGAACCGATTGCACCGACTGCGGCATGCGCAATAGCCCCACCGCGGCAACGGGCATGTGCTTGAACACCTGCACGACGCGAAGCAATGGTTTCTGCGACGACGGGGGAACGATTGCCGCGAACGGCGGCACGTTGGACGCGACGGGTGCCACCTGCCAACTCGGCACGGATTGCGCGGACTGCGGCATGCGCAACAGCCCCACCACAGCAACGGGCATGTGCTTGAACACCTGTACGACGCGAAGCAATGGTTTCTGCGATGACGGGGGAACGATTGCCGCGAACGGCGGCACGTTGGACGCGACGGGTGCCACCTGCCAACTCGGCACGGATTGCGCGGACTGCGGCATGCGCACGACGGGCACGACGGGCGCGACAGGCGGCACCACCGACCCCGCCAGCAAATGCGAAAATACTTGCAACACGAGCGGCAACACCGTCTGCGAAGACGGCGGCACAAACTCCATCCGCAGCACCTGTGAGATCGGCACCGACTGCACCGACTGCGGTACGCGCACGACCACCGACGTCGCGACACGCTTTTGCACCGACGCGTGCACCTCGTCCGCCAATGGCGTCTGCGAAGACGGTGGAAACCCGGCCACCCACGGCGGCAATCCTTCGACCGGGGACAGCTGCAAACTCGGAAGTGATTGCTCCGACTGCAGCTCCCGCATGGTCACCGGCGGCTCGCAAACCCAGAACCCCGATCAAAACCAGCTGTGCTCAGAAGAGTGTCGCTGGTCGAACGACAAAGCGTGTGACGACGGCGGCCCCGGCGCCACCATGTCGATCTGCGAACTAGGCACAGACTGCCTCGATTGCGGACCAAGGCCACGCCCCACCACGACCAACTAGTTGTAGGCTAGAGCAGACGCAGTATCTGAATCCGAGGCCGACGCAGATACCGACGCAGAATCAGAATTCGATTCGGGATCAGGAACGGCGTCAGTGCCCGGATCGGGATCAGGATGGGGTTCAGCGTCGGTGCCGGGATCGGTTTTCGTGTCGGCATCTGGTTCAGCGTCGAGATTGATTTCGAGTCAATGAGTTCGAGCTGCCCCGACAACCACGTGATTGTGCCTAGATGGTGACGTGGCTACCGCAACAAAGGTCTGCTTCACGCTCTCGCCGCGTGTCCTCAAGTAGCATCCCATAGAGCAGTGGAATTTTGGTCTGAGCGCGAGCGGCCGCTTTTCCCGGGGGCGATGTCGCCCCCGCCCCATCGAATACATCCGATGGGGCCCCCACCCCCTACTGGACAGCGAACGACTGAGGAAGGCTTCGAGCCTTTCGCGGGGAGAGAGCGAGGAGGAAAGCCGCGCTCAGGCCAAAAGGCCAATGCTCTACTTAGAGTTGGCTCATGCCGCCGTCAGCCACCAACTCCGTGCCGAGCACGTAGGCCGAATCGTCCGACGCCAGGAATAGCGCGGCTTTTGCGATTTCGTCGGAGGTGCCGAAGCGCTGCATGGGCACCTTGCTGAGAATCTGCTGCGCCGTTTCTTCAAGTGCTTCTTTCGACAGTCCCATCTTGTTGAAGATCGGAGTTTCGATAGGGCCCGGGCTGATGGCGTTGACGCGAATTTTGCGTTCTGCAAGCTCGGCGGAAGCGACCCGAGCGAGCGAGCGAAGCGCGGCTTTGGTGGGTGCGTAGACGCTGAGGCCGGCCATGCCCATCACGTTGCTGCATGACGTCGTCAGCACCACCGATGCGCCTTCACGCAAGAGCGGCAAGGCTTTTTGCAGAGTGAAGAAGGCGCCTTTGAAGTTGACGTTCATCGTTTGGTCAAACGTGGTTTCATCGATCGTATCGATGGGCGCGAACTTGCCGATGCCGGCGTTGATAAAGAGCACGTCCACGCCGCCGAACTTGGTTTTGATTTGGGCAAAGAGGTTGTCGATGTCGGACAGTTTGCTCGCGTCAGATTTGACGACCAACGCGTCGCTGCCGAGTTCCGCGCGCGCTTGAGCCAGCGTTTGCTCGTTGCGCCCGGTCACCACCACTTGGGCCCCCTCCGAAAGGAAGCGTTTTGCGGTAGCAAACCCGATTCCGGTTGTGCCTCCAGTGATCACGGCTGTTTTCCCGGACAGTTTTCCTTGCGATGATGCATTTTGCGACGTGCTCTGTTCCGACATTGTGTCCTCCGCTCGGTTGTTCGATGTTGGTTCGTGCGCGCCGTTTCTGCGTTACGCGGTTTTTTGTGCGGCATGATTTTTTACGCAGTGCTCTTGACCCGCGCGCCATGCGGGCTACGCCGCGGTCGCCTTGAACGCTTCGCGACAGCGATTGAATCCTAAGCAGCGATTGAACTCGGAACAGAGACGAGCGGTGGACCACGCGCAAGGACCACTGCTCGTTCTGGCCGGCGCTGGCAGCGGAAAAACGCGTGTGATCACGCATCGCATCGCGCGCTTGCTCCGTCGCGGAGTAAGGCCCGAATCGGTCCTCGCAGTGAGCTTTACCAACAAAGCATCGGCCGAGATGGCCGAACGAATGAAGCGATTGGTGGGCTCCGATGGCAACAAACTTTGGCTTTCCACCTTTCACAGCTTCGGCGTGCGTTTTCTCGGGGAAGAAACCAAAGCACTGGGGTTTGGTGGGCGATTCGTGGTGTTCGACCAGGGCGATAGTTTGGCTGTGGTTCGCGATTTGCTTCGGCAAGAGCGGCCAGGAGAACGCAAACTCGATGCGATGGCCATTCTCACGAGGATTTCTCTATGGAAGAATGCGATGCAAGCGCCGCACGAGGTGCGCACGGGTGATTTCGAATACGACACCGTCGCCCGCGAGCTCTATCCGCTCTACGAAGAAACGCTACAGCGCATGCACGCGGTGGATTTCGACGACCTTGTGTGCGCCCCGGTGCGCATTTTGGGATCGCGCGACGACCTGAAGAAAAAGTGGCAATCGCGATTTCATCATCTACTGATCGACGAGTTTCAAGACACCAATCGCGCGCAGCTCGCATTGGTGCGCCTGCTTTGCGGACCGCTTCGGAATATCTGCGTGGTCGGCGACGACGATCAATCGATCTACGGCTGGCGAGGGGCCGAAGTTGGCAACATTCTCGAGTTCGAGCGGCACTTCCCGGGCGCCGAGGTGATCAAACTAGAAGAAAACTATCGTTCCACAGATTCCATTGTGCACGTGGCAAACGTGGTGATCGCGCAGTCGACGCATGGGCGTCACGAAAAGAAACTGCGCTCTGCACGGGGCGAAGGAGAGCGGGTGCGGGTATGTGCGGTGCCAGATTCGGCGGCCGAAGCGCGACTGGTGGTACGCGAACTGCGCGAGCTAGCCAAACGCCGCATCAAGTTTCGCGACATGGCGGTGCTCTATCGCTCCAACTTGCAGGCGCGTATCCTCGAAGAGGAACTGCGAATTGGCGGCGTGCCCTATCGCATGCTCGGGGGCACTCAGTTCTACGACCGCAAAGAAATCAAGGACCTCACTGCGTATTTACGCCTCGTTGCCTATCCCCGCGATGAGCTTTCGCTCCGTCGAATCATCAACACGCCTCCCCGCGGCATTGGCGCACAAACGGTGCAGAAGGTGGAGGCCCGCGCCATCCAGCGCGGCATCCCCTTCGCCGACGCGTGGAAACACGTGCGTGAAATCGACGGCGTGCCCGAAGCGGCGCGGCGCGCGAGCGAAACGTTCTTTGCCGCGTTGACCCGCGCTCGGCATGCCCTCCGCGAGCAAACCCCGCTCACCGAAGTGATCCAGGGACTGCTTCGAGACATTCAATGGGACGACCACCTGCAGCGTCTTGATTCCGCCGAACGCCAGCGACGCCAAGAAAACGCCGACTATTTCTTACGTAGCGTGCAGCGATTTGAATCGCGTAGAGACGCGACCGGCGAAACCCTCGCGCAATTCCTCGCGCGTTTTGCGCTTCGTCAGGAGCAAGAGGAAGAAGAAGCCCAAAACCGAGTCACGCTTTCATCGCTTCATTCGGCGAAGGGGCTCGAGTTCTCGGTGGTGTTTCTTATTGGCTGCGTCGAAGGAGTTCTCCCCCACCGCCGGACCACCGACCCGAGCGTTACCGAAGCGGCGCCTACCGACGTCGAAGAAGAGCGCCGTTTGTTCTACGTGGGTGTCACCCGCGCGCGCGACCGCCTTTACCTGACCCGCGCCGAACGCCGAACCCTTCGCGGTCGGGTGACTCCGCTCACCCCGAGTCGTTTTCTCGATGGCCTTCCCGAAGACGCTCACGAGGCGTACCAACACAAAGGCCAGCAGACCATGGACACCGAAGAAGTTGCGTCTATGGCGGACCAGCTACTCGCTCAGCTGCGTCGAACCTGAGGCCGAACTACAGACGGAACCCGCGGGAAGCTTTGTTCGACGATCGCAAAGCACTCTTTCGCGCCGTCGGTGATGATGTTCGCGTCAGAGTTGTTGAATCGCGCCTCCCGCAGCTCCTTCGCGAGCTCGGACCAACGCTCACCTTGGAGGGGCGGCTCGAGATACCGCATGGGTGCGCTCGGCAGCTGGCCGCGAAAAATCTTCCGTAGAGTCCGAGCACCCATACTTGAGCCCACCAAACAATATGCGTAGCCGACCGCCGCGAGCTCCGAAATCGTTTCGCTTCGGGGCTGGTCTTCGAGACGTTGCATGGCGCGCAAATCCGCCACCAGATCGCCTGAACGGGGCACGACCTGAGACAGAATTCGTCCCACCAGAGGTGCCTTGGCGCGCGTCATCGTCGTCTCGAGCCGTTGCCAAGGAATCGAAAACGCGCTTAGGAACAACGCGTACGATTCTTGGTCGATGCTTCCTTCAAGAATGCCCGTGATAAATGGGTGTTCGTGAAGGCGTTGATGTTGGTCGCGAGTCGCCGAGCGAAGGCGCGACAGCAGGTCGCTCATCGACCAGCCCTCGGTAAGTGCGCCCATTGAAACCAGTATTCGGAGACAACGCGGGCAAATCTGCGAAATCCGTCCAAGTTCGAAGGCTTCTCGAGGTACGAGTTGGCGCCGAGGTGGTAGGCGTTTCGAATGTCTTTAGGGTTTGCTGACGATGTGATCACGACTACGGGGATATGGATGTAGCCGCGGTTGCTTCGCTCGCGAAGAAAATGTTCGCCGCCGCCTCCGGGCATATTCAGATCGAGAAAAATCAACGAAGGCTCTTGGTCACCCAGCGCTCCGAGGGCGTCTTCTGCGGCGAAGAAACTGCGAATATTCGCCGTCTCGATAAAGCCGTCGAACGCGATGCGGAGAAGCGATTGGTCGGCCTCCGAATCGTCTACGATCCAAATTGAATGAGCATATTCGACCATCAAGGAGACTCCGGTTGCCGGAGCGCAAATTCGAAGGTCGACCCGTGAATGCCTTCTGAAGATGCGCGAATCCAACCATTGTGGTGGTGTACGATGCGGCGACAGAGCGCGAGACCAAGGCCATCGCCCTGACCTCGGTCTGGATGAAGGCGAGAAAAGAGATCGAACATGCGCTCCGCGCCAGAAGGCGGAAAGCCGATTCCGTTGTCGCCAACGCTAAACACCACATCGTCGCCCTGACCCCGAGCGTCGACGACGATCTGCAATGCTCGATCGGCGCTGCGATACTTCGCAGCGTTGTCGATGAGGTTGCGAAAGAGTGTTTCCACCTGGCTTTTGACGGCCACGATTTCTGGAAGCTCTCCGATGGTTACGGTGGCGTCTTGGAGATCCGCTGCCAGCCCATCAACAACTCGCTGAACGACGCCTCCAACTCGAAATTCGGTGCATTGGTCGGATCCTCCAACGCGCGAAAAAGCCCACAAGCCATCTTGCAAGCGGGCCAGCGTGTTCGCCGCGCTTTCTACGTAGCGGAACCATGTATGCTGCTGGTCGGAGAACGAGCTTTCGAGCTGTTCTCGAATCAGAGGGAGAAAACACCGAATCGTACGCAGCGGAGCGCGAAGATCGTGCGAGGCCGCGTGCGCGAACTGGCGCAGATCGTCGTTGATATGTCGCTGCGAAATCTGACTTTTTTCGAGGTCGTAGATGTATTCTCGGAGTTGTTTTAGCGTTCGCTCGAACGAATCTTTGTTGGCCGAGGTGTGCAGGCCACCGAAGCGCGCCAACATTCCGCGACGCAACACTTCGGCGATTTCCAAGTCGTGGTCGGTCCATTCCTCGCCTCGGCCAGAAACGGTCTCCTTCCAGATTTCAAAAGACGAACGAGGAGTCAGCGTCTTGATCTCGCCGTCGTCCTCAGGTTTGCCGGCCCAGTGGATGATTTCGTCGCTCGGCGCGCGATACCAACCGAGCCAGCCCTGCAAGGGCAGCGGAACCACCAACAATCCTCCTGCGCAATCGGGATCTAGCGTGTCCAACGCGGAGATTGCGCGATCGCGCACGTGCTCTTCAGTCGCAATCCGCCGACCGACTTCCCATAAGTGATCCACGCACGCAGGCGTGTCGCCCACAACGCGTCGATCGTCGCCGATGGAAACGAGCGCGGCATGTGACGAAACTAAATTCGCAGCGCCTTCCCAGGCCTGACTTTCGATATCGATGGTCGGCGCTTCGGCGAGCTCAGAAACCAAGTCGAGCTGCGCCGTAAGTACTCGTCCTCTCGCCGCGCGTCGACGCTCGAGAGTCAATCGCGAAAGGTGCGCCGACGCGGCGCGGCCAATCAGTTCGCACGCCTGGCGCACGCTTAGGGGCAAAAACTTCGCGGCGCCGTGGTGGCACGCGATGAGCGCTTCGAGCTTCCCGTCGACCACGATGGAAACGGAAAATGAAGCGCCGAGTTCCATGTTTCGCAGATATTGGATGTGTATGGGAGAAACGGCGCGCAGCTGACAGTGCGCCATGTTGAGTGGACGTCCCGTGCGCGGATTTATGATGGGGTGAAGAGGCGCCGGGGTTGCGGCGACGTTTACGATTTGGCGGGTCAACTCGATCGTGTACAGGCGTCGCGCCTGTTTTGGGATGTCTGTCGAAGGGAATCGAAGCCCCAAAAACCGCGACGTTCCATCGGCCGCGGATTCGGCGATCACTTCCCCGTGTCCCGCTTTCGAGAAGCGATAGCCGAGCACTCGATCGTATCCCGTGATCGATTGCACCACCGCGACGACTCGCTCAAACGTCTCGGTCAACGACAATCCGCTCAGCGATGAAATCGCTTGGTTCACGCTATTTAACAGATCGTACGAACAGCCGTCCGACGCAGGTTCAAGCTCAACCACGTGCAGCGTATCCACGCGATGAGAAATCAGCGTCACGCGTTCGTTTCCAATGGTTCGGGTGAGAACCTTCCGGTGTTCGTCAGAGCCGTGATGAAGGTGCTCGCGTAGTTCCGCAGCGGTCGATACCGTGTCGCGAGAGGTATATTCTTCGACATTGGCGCTCGCCTGCAGCACTTCGGCGCGATCGTTCAAGACCAAGAGCGCGCCGTGGGGTTGTATGGCGCTCGGGACGTGGATGGGTTCCCGATCGCAATTGTTGAGGCCCACCTCTTCGGAAGGCTGAAGCCAAGTTTCGAGTTCTGACGTATCCATCGACCAGGCGCGCGAGAGCCACACTACGAGCGCCCGCGTTGGTCGTCAACACACCTTGCTGGTCACCACTTTGGTGGCGTCATCCTCGAGGGTGATCGGTGTGAACGATGCTTGTATCGGGCCGCATCCCTAATCGGAGACGCGCTTTCCATCGAAGCGCTGGTTCGTCCCTTGGATGGGTGCCGAGAAGCCGCCCTGCTGGAGGAAGCCTTGCCATGTGCCGTTGAAAATGCGGTCTGGACGTCGGTCTCCGGTTTGGTCGTGGGTTCCTGCGCGGCCTTCCAAACGAAGCACTGCGGAATCTCCCAAATCGGCGATTTCTTCTTCAATTTCTTCGCCGAGTTCTTTGAGCCCTCGGGTACACGCACCCTGCCAGGCGAGCCGCGTGAGGGATTGGAACTCGCTGCTGAAGTTGAAGAATCGCTCTCCGAGCGCTTTGCAGTCCACCACGGCCAACAGCAGCTCGCTCATATCCCGCGCGAACTGGTTTCGCGTCGTGGCGGCGACGTTTCGCACAATCGTATCGTTGAGCGCGCGAAGTAAGAGCTCGCCGTAGGGGAAGGGCATATTGTGCTCGCCGATGATCAGCTGATTGAGGTTTTGTTCGTAAAACACCCGAACGTCCGACACGCTAAGCGTACGATCGGTGCTGAGCTGGGAAGCATTGAACGGGACCTCGAGGCCGTTGACGACGTAGAACGCCTTCTGCAGCCAGTGCGTTGCTGTGTACTGACGCGCTTGGGTGGTCGTGCCAAATGGGTTGGCGTCGTCCGCCTTCAGCCGCGTCGTCAGCCCGAGCTGGGACGCCGCGAGTCGGAACTGCGTGGCCACGTTGAGCATCGTGACGACGAATTGAGGGGCCACATCGCCGATGATGCTGTTCAGGAAGTTTGCGGCGCCTGAAACAAGGATGGTTCCGAGAAACCCTGTCTGCTCCAAGATCGGCTCGAGAATGATGGACGCGGGGTCGATCTGGGACGCATCCGACGCGCCCAAGAAGGAGATCACGCTTCCCGCCGGCCCCACAAACCCGGTCCCCAAATCTAGTCGCGATTCGAGCTCAAACGTCCCCACTACTTCGGTCGCTGGGTTGGGGGTGAGAACGCGCCAGAACACCTCGTCGGCGTCGGGGGCTCGGGCTGCGACCTGGAAGTCGGTATCGCCTTCGGGGTCTGCGCGCAGCCCAATCGTGGCGATGCCTTCCGCGCCGGTGAACACGCTGTTGCTGCCGTTGTTGCCATCGAATTGCGCATCGCTTACGCCCCGGATCTCGAATGTCACCGTGCCGGGCTTGGCGCGGCGTTCGCGGTCCTCGTATTTGACCGAGAGCAGCACGACCTGCCCCGCTGGGGCGAATATCTCGCTAGAGCCGACGATCACCAGCGATGCCGCGCGGTCGTTGAGGGTACGGGGGTTTGTGCTGGGGCTCGTGCAGCTTGCGATCAAGCCCGCCGAAAGAGCCAACCAGACGTGAGAACGTGTTGAGTAGCGCGCGCGCATTGTCATCTCCTGTAGTCAAGACAGAAGCAAATTTCGATCCATGTGGATTTGTGCCGTCAGCGGAGCGGAGGTATTTCACGTAAATATTTGATATGATTATCCTAATATTGATGCCTGCGCTGGACTTTTTCTCGGGGACCGAGCATTTTCGGTAAGGAATCCGTAGTGACAACGCGTGGTTATCGCGCAGGTAGGTGTCCAGCGACCGCAGGACGATATGTGCGACATTTAGACCCGGCTAGATGGGTTCTTAAAGCCCCGGTTCGTAGGACACAAGGGGACAGACCACCAGCCGACTCATCCAGCCGTCACCGATCGTTCGAAGAACGCGGGGCGTTTGCTCATCGCCCGGTTCGGGTACACATGTTGCTTGGCTTTTGAAGATACAGAAGCGGGCGATACTCGAAATGAATGAGATGAAAAAGGTGAGCGCAGCGTGGCGGGGGGCCGTCTTGAACGTTGCTGCGCTGATGGGATTTGCTGCGTTGACCGGTTGTGGCGACAGCCCTCCGCGGCGTGCGGATGAAGCCGGTTGCGTCGGTGATTCTCGAGATTCGCCGCTCGTGGTGGGAGGCACCGCAACCCCGACCTACGTTCGACTTTCGGCCGGAGAAATCGCGGCGATTGGCGCCATCGCTCGCGACGGAGAGCCCCATTGTTCCGGCTATCTCGTCAATCCGCGGTGGGTGGTCACGGCTCAGCATTGTACGAATAAATCGAGCCCGCCGGCGAGCCCCGAAGAGCTCGAGTTCTTAATCGGTCAAGAGCCTTTTCGTGATGGAGGCGGCGTTGCCGCGATTAAGATCAATCGTTTTTTGTCGCACCCGGAGCTAGACCTCTCGCTCCTTGAGTTGGAAGAAGACGCCACCATTCAAGTGCCCGGCATCACTCCGCTGCCCGTGGCGTTTGAGGGATTCAACATCAAAAACGGAATGGACGTAGAGGCGGCGGGGTTCGGCGCCATCGCCGCAGAAAGAATTAGCGACGATCTGTACCGAACGATCGGCGCGGGCTCCCGCGGATTTTCCAGGCAGCGTGTGACGCGAGTGACTCCGGGGGCCATCGCCATCGAAGGTGGCGGCGATCGCGGTCTATGCGGCGGCGATTCCGGAGGACCGATGTTTGTTCGGTCGGCCGATGGTTCGGGTCGAGTGATCGGCACGCTTGCGCAGGGCTCCTCAAATTGCGTGGGCCGTGACAGCTTCGTGCGCAACGATGTGTTGCGCGACTGGATCGAAACCTACACCGGGCCGTTGAGCACCGAATCAAACGACCAGTGTGGCCTCGCTGGCGCAATGGGCGAATGCGTCGAGCGCACTGTGGTTCGCTGTGAACGCGGCCTTCTTCTTACCGAGGAATGTACCGACGATCGGGTATGTGGATGGGACCGATCCGCCGGACGCTTTGGCTGCGTGCTTCCCTTTGAAGATCCCTGCGGCGGAGTCGACTTCGTCGGCGAATGTGACGGCAATATCGCGGTGTGGTGCGACCGCGGCGAGATTCGCCGCCGCGACTGCAGCACCTGCGACCAGCGACAGACCTGCGGCTTGGTCCGAGAGCGCGGCGGATTCTACTGCCACGTCAACGAATGCGGCAGCATCGGTCCCACCGGGCGCTGCAATCGAAACACGCTCGAGTTATGCACGGCGGGTCAAGTGACCCGGGTCGATTGCGGGGAATCGAACGCGATTTGCGATTGGATCGACGACAACACGGGCTTCGGCTGTCGCGATTTGTAGGGCGCTTCAGCGACCACCGAAAACGCGGCGACGATAGTTGGTGAGTTTCGTCAGCGTGCGGCTGAGCAACCTCTGTGCATCCGTACTGCCTGTTTCGCGGCGAAGATTTCTGATCCAGCTTTCGAGCCCTCTACCGACTAGGTCGTCGAGACAATTGCTTGTGCTTTCTCCTTCTTTTTCCGACAGGTTCAGAGCGGAAACAAAGCCGTGGATAAACAACGAAGCGAACGAGGCTCGCTGGGTTTCGATATACGAATCGAGAGCACCTCGCAGCGATTCTATCGACATTCGTCGCCAGTAGCTCGGTTCCGGTGATGGCCCGCATTGGCTGCTCAGCCTGGACCGAAGAACTTTCGCGAATCGTAGTGTCTTTGACGGAGGCATCGCCTGTGCGTTCGCGGTGAGCGCAGCCGCGCGGGTCATCAGAACGGTGAGCACATGAGACGCCGAATCCCCCAAGTCGGCGACTTCCCGATTCGACGAGTCGCGAATTTTCTGCCCCGTGATGGTCAGTCCGAGGCCCGTTGCGGTAGATCCGAGAATTTTCACCGTGGTGGCGCTTCCTGAGGCTTTGACGAGGAACGCGAACAAGCCTCCGGTCACGCAGATGCCGCCACAAATCGCTTTGCCTTGGTAGGTCGAGTCGCCCGAGCCCGGGTCTCCGTCGACCGTCGCAGCGCACCCGTCGGCCAAAGCCGCCATCGCGCACACGCTCGTGACCGCAAATCCCACCCTTCGAGCCCATCGCGGCCCCGTGTGACGAATGCATGTTGCTCTGCGCATCAACGTACCAACCTCCCCGTTGTGCTGCGCGCCATCCGGCTTCAGCGTATGTTCGAACCGCCTCTTGTCTCGTTCAGACCGGCTAAGGGCTATCGCTGAATGACTCCTCGGTCAAATAATTTTTTTCAATAAAATTAGTGGGTTACCCCTGGGGGTGGGATCCTTCGGGATTAAGGTCCGGGCGCGAACTCGGCGACGGATTCAACCGGATGCAGCGTTTCGTATACCCGCGCAAACCGCACGCGCACCCGGTCGGTTTCGCATTCGTGTCGCGCTAGATCATACAGCCATCGCGCAAATCGCTCGCTCGTTGGACTGAAGGGAAACACGGCCACCTTGAGCCCGCCGGGAAACTGATTTTCCGCGCCGTTGAGCGCTTTGGAACGAGTTTGCGATGGCTCTGTTTCGGCCCGCGTAGCCAGCAGCTTGGTCCCCAGAGAAGCCAAATCAGCCCGCACTTCGCCGTACGTTTCGCGGCCGATCGCGAGCGCGTGGTCGAGCAGTGCGTGACACGGCCGGAGGACCCGTTGACTCAGGTCGCTAAAGTCCACCACGAAACCCTGCGCGTCGAGTTTGTCGGCGCTGAGACCGACTTCAAACTTCCAGGTATGCCCGTGAATATGAATGCACGAACCCTGGTGCCCCCGAATATGGTGGGCGAAATGGATGTCGACGCTGCGATGGATCTGATAGGGCACGAGTTCTTGCCGGCGCGTTCTCAAAGGCTAAGTTCCGGGCGCAAGCCACGCAAGCGCCCCCCAACCTCATAGGATCGAATCACATGCGGGTTACCGAACATCTAGACCGCGCCACCGGGCCGTTGATCAGCTTCGAGATCATTCCGCCCAAGCGCGGAGGAAACGTTCAGACGCTGATGTCGCTGATCGATGGGCTGGTGGTCCATCGGCCGCCGTTTATCGATATCACCAGCCACGCCGCGGAGATCGTGTACCAAGAAACCCCCCAAGGCACCGAACCCCGCATCGTGCGCAAGCGTCCCGGCACGCTGGGGGTGTGTGCGCTGCTTCAAAACAAATACAACGTCGATGCGGTGCCGCACGTGCTGTGCAATGGGTTTACCCGCGAGGAAACGGAAGATTTCCTCATCGAGCTGCGGTACTTGGGAATCGACAATGTGCTCGCGATTCGCGGCGACGACCATGGCTACCAAAAGCCGCTGTCCCACGGCCGCAGCGCGAACACCTACGCGGTCGACTTGGTTCGCCAGGTTCAACAGATGAACCGCGGTGAATATTTGCAGATGACGGCGGACGCGGATCCAACGAACTTCTGTGTCGGCGTAGCCGGTTATCCGGAAAAACATTTCGAGTCGCCCAACTTGGAGCGTGACGTTCAGCGCACCAAAGAGAAAGTCGACGCCGGCGCGGATTACATCGTGACGCAGATGTTTTTCGATAATGAGCGCTACTTTGAATACGTCCAGGCGTGCCGCGACGCGGGCATCGAGGTTCCGATCATTCCCGGGCTCAAGATCTTGACCACCCGCGCCCACCTCACCCGCATTCCTAAGCATTTCTACTGTGAAATCCCCAATGAACTCTCGGGCGAAATCGAGGGGGCGAAGAAAGAGCACGTGCCTGACGTGGGTGTGGCCTGGGCGATCAAGCAGACGACAGACCTGCTCGAGCGAGGCGTCCCCTCGGTACACTTCTACGTGATGGCGAGCGCAGTCGCGGTCACCAAGGTGATCCAAGGCCTCAAACTGTAGCCGGCGAGGGGCTGCGGCCAGCCCTTCCATCAATTGTACGCGGCGGCGTGCACGGCTTCGGTCGCTTCGAGCATGCCGAGCCCAGGGTCGATGAGCAGTGATGGGTCGACTTCGAGAATGCTTCGTTCTGGGTTTTCGCAGGCGTTCAGCACGTGAAACCCGGGGTGGGCGCAGAGTACGCGACGCATGCCGGTTTGGGTGACGATGCGGTCGGGGTTGAGTTTGAGCACCTGTTCCGCAGTAAAGGTAGGCCATCCTCGATGGTTGGTCGCGGCGGCGTCGATCAGACCCGCGTGGGTGAGTACGTCGTAAAAACTCGTCCCCCGCGTGCCACCATAGATATGGCTTCCGTGCGTCCCGAGATAGATCGCGGTATGTCTCTTGGGTTTCGGGATGTCTCGCGCGATCGAGCGCATGCGTCGCAAAAAAGACCGTTCGACGCGCTCGCCCCGCGCGGGCACATCGAGCAGGGTCGACAAGTCGCGAATATTGGCGAGAAGAGTAGGCACGCCGCGCATCGGTCCGAGATCGAAGACCTGCAAACCAGACGCGCGCAGTCGTTCGACGCGGCCCGGGTCTCGAAAGTTGTTCACGACGACGAGGTCTGGCTCGAGCTTGAGAAGGTCTTCGGTGCGCGCGGGGTCGACCTTTGCTTTGGCGCGAAAGCGGAACGACCAAGGTGAGCCCTTCGCGCTGTGCCGCGAGTAGCCAACGACCCGTTCGTTCGCGACCAGCTCGCTCAGCAAACGATCGGCGACCAGGCTCGCAGACGCGATGCGGCGATACCCCCGGACCGGCACGTGCACGCCGGCCGCGTCGGTGACGGTGCGCGCTTGGCGTTTCGACGCTGCGAGGGCCTCCGAGTCGAAGCCGGTCGGAAGATTGCTGTTCGTCTGCACAACACCACCCATCACCACCGAACCCGCGAGGGCGCACAGCAGCGCAGCCCCATTGATCAGGTTGAGGTTGATTCGCTTGAGGTTGGCGGGGGCGCGGTTGGAGGGACCGTTTTGTGTCAAAAAGGCGTCCTTCATGGAATTAGCTGCCGTTCATGCGATGGCGCCCGGAGCGATGAAAACTCATCGCGCCGCCAGATTTCATCGATACTTGGTACGCTTGCTCGATGGCATGAGGGCTCACAACCTCGGCGGTTGTGCCCGACACGATTTCTTGCCCATCTTGGAGCAGCAACGCTCGATCGGAAAACCGAAGCGCATCGTTTAGCTGGTGGAGCACCATCACGATCGAAAAGTTGTCCTTCGCGAGCGCGCGGACCAGTTCGTATAGGTCGAGCGCGTGTCCGATGTCGAGCGAAGCAGTCGGCTCGTCGAGTAGGAGCGTGCGCGCTTCGGTGGCGAGCGCGCGGGCCACCAATACGCGCCGTCGTTCGCCGTGCGAAAGTTCGGGAAAAGAACGATGCTCGAGATGATCGACGTCGGCGACCCGCATCGCCTGGTCGATCGCATCACGATTCGAACGCGACGGCCTGCCTGAATCGCGACGTTCGGAATCGTGACGTTCGGAATCGTGACGATGGGGGTAGCGGCCCTGAGCCACTACCGAGCGCACCGAAAGCGCACTCGTTAGCTCGGTGCGCTGAGGGACGAAGGCGAGTTGACGAGCGCGTTCGTCACGGTCGTAGTGACTGAGCGGTCGTCCCTCTAGGGATACCTGGCCTTCATACGGGAGCAGCCCGGCCAGCGTCTTGAGCAAGGTAGTTTTGCCGGCCCCATTGGGCCCGAGCACCGCAAACACTTCTCCCGGGAACACTTGGAGCGCAATGTTGTGGAGCACCGGTCGACGGCCCAGCGACACCCGCAAGCTTGCCGCGCGCAAACGAGGGACGTCTTCGGATCGCGAACGAGCCGACTCAGATGATGGATCACCCATCGTATCCTCGTGCGGTGCGGATGAGCAGCATGAGAAATACGGGAGCGCCGATCAGGCCCGTAACGACGCCGAGCGGAACCTCGCTCCGGGTCGGAATCAAGCGCCCCACCACGTCGCACGCCACTAAAAACGTGCCTCCGGCAAAAGCGCTCGCCGGAATCAAGCGGCGATGATTCACGCCCGCGAACGGGCGCAGCACGTGGGGCACGATAAGCCCCACGAAGCTGACTCCTCCGCCGAGCGATACTGCCGCCGCCACCAATACCGACACCCACGCGGCGACCCACCGCCGCAGCGTTTTGACATCTACGCCGAGCGTTTCCGCTTCATTTTCGCCAGACAGCATCAAATCAAGCGGTCGCCCCCAAAGAAACGATGCGACCCCACCGACGACGACCAATGGAAGCGCGAAGAGCACCTGGTGAAATCCCGCTCCGCTTACGCTGCCGAGCGAAAACGCCACCACGGCTCGGCCGAGCTCCCAACTTTCCTGGGCCACGCTGGTCAGAAAGCTTCCCATGCTGAGGAAAAACGCGGAGAGCACAAAACCCGTCAGCAACAGCACCAAGCGGTCATTTCCGCGGCGCATAAACCCCAGCAGCACCGCTAGCGAAGCCAACGCACCAAGCAAGCACCCGAGCGGAACGACGAGTTCTGGAGCCACCTCGCTGCGGGTGACCAGCGCCGAAAAAAGCACGAGCGCAATCTGACCCCCCAGACTTGCCCCCGCGGTGGTGCCCAGAATCGATGGGCTGGCCAAGGGGTTGCGAAACAACCCCTGCACGAGCACGCCCCCCGTCGAAAGCGCCGCCCCCGCGACAAACGCCGAACACGCGCGTGCGCCACGCAATTCGAGATAGGTGTCGCGCAGCGACGGGTCGAACAAGCTGCCGGGGCCTACCGTGAGCGCGGCCAGGCCCACGGCAACGAAGGCACCCAGGAGCACGCCGTATGTCCAAAAAAGCTTTGTGGGTCGGCGGTCGCCGATGTTCGGCGGTGGCTCGTGGGTCGATGAATCCATCGTGGTTCGGTGGACGGCTACATCAGAGGAAACCGCAGCATTGGGTCGACTCACGGGCAAGTTGTTCTGTTGCTTTCTGGAAGAGTCAAGCAGAGCGGGCTGTCGGGGCCTCGAGACAGGAAGATTGCATTGCCGGGGAGTCGACGTGCTCCGTATTTGGGGGTAGTAGTCCTATCCGGCAGAACAGGTCCCCGGTTTTCACGAATGCACTCGAAGTTTTTTTGTATAGGCACCGGTTGTGCTTTGTTGGTGAGTGGGTGCATGGCCGTGACCGCCGATGAGGATCAAACCTCGGCGAAGTTCATTACCTGGGGTCAACTGCTCGACGTCGGGACGAGCTGCACGTCTCAGGAGAAAGCGGTGATCGAACATAGTTTTGCGTCGATGAATCGCATCGTTCGCCAGAAAGCCTTTCGCGCTCAGCTGAGCAGCTATCCGTATCGTCCGTGCCGCGGATCCTATAAAGATCCGTTTCTAGACCAGCCGTTGAACGGTCAGCTGGATCGCGTCGTGGAAGACATGAAGAGAAGCCACCGTTTTGTGGCGAAATGCTCGAATCTTCGGCGGTGCCCCTGGGGACCGGTCGCTTTTCGCGCCTACGTCGTCGCAAAGAACAAACTCCCAGTTGTCGATGTGGACGTCGATCCGAGGTGGCATCAGCTGTGGCGCTTCGAGGTATTGTTCAACAAAGAATATCTCGATTTGGTGATTCGCGGTGACGACCCAATCGAGAGTTTGGTCGGCACGTGGGCGCATGAAAAATCCCATCTCTATGGGTGGGCGCATCCTGGAGCGACGCGCAAATCTTCCTGTCCACCTACAGATCATCTGGGGCCGCAGAATTGGTTGGCGGCGCGGCAGGAGCTTGCTCGCAAACGGACAGATCTTGAGCGCAATCGTCAATGCGCGCCGGATGCGCCAGCGACATACGACGAGTTTCGTCACAGCATGCCGTACATTCTGGGCTCGCTGGTGTCCCGGCTGGCGAAGTAGGCGGGGAGCTACTCGGGAAACTGAAATACGATTTCGTCGTGGCGCACCATGCCGAGTTCGTCGCGGGCGATGCGTTCAATGGCGTGAGGGTCGCGGCGCAGGGCTTCGACGTCGGCGTTGAGATCGCGGACTTCGTTCTTCAGGCGCGCGTTTCGGACACCTAGCTCCCGCAGCTCGCGTTCGAGAGCACGGTAGCGAGGCAAGCCCTGTTCGTCAGTGATGCGCAACGGCACGGCGATCACGGCGAGGACGAGTAGGCCGAACGGCAGAAGCCAGACGAATTTCGAACGCGAAGCGAGCTCTTGCGACACAGCTCGCGATTTTGGCTGATGCGCGCGAGCCCGCGCCAATTTTTGCGGGCTAGCCTGCCCCTACGTGTTGACGCACCGCCCGCACGTGGGTGCCGGACAAATAACGTCCACGCAGGCTCGCGTCGCGCATTCGGTCTGCCCGCTCCTGGATCAGGCTGGCGGTGTCTCCCCATACGCTGCGGGCGTCTTCGTCCAGCCCCAGTTGAAAGTACAGCTGGCCCAGCCGAAGGCCAAACCGCTCGGCGTCCCAAAAAGGTCCCACCGTATGCCGGATAGACTGAGCTTCTTGGGCCAATTCGCGCGCGCGGTCCGGTTGACGAGCGGCGAGCGCGAGGGCGAGCACGACGCGGGCGTGCAGTCGTTCGCTGGCCCAGGGCAGCGAGTCGGCGAGCGCGAGGGCTTGCCGGGCGACGTCGGCCGATCCAACAGAGTCGCCCGAGGCGCGAAGCAACCATGCACGCGCCAGGCGCTCGCGGAGCGTGACGGAGGGTTCTGCGGATCCTTCGCCAATGGCCACCGCTCGATCGAGAAGTTTTGAAGCTTCTTCCAGGTAGACCGACGCGACGATGTGTTCGGGGTCGCTAGTTCCGGGGGCTTCTCTCGTTGCGATATCGAGTTCCAGCTCGGCCAGACGAACCAGCACGTCGCATCGGCCCCCCAGCTCGTCGGTGGTACGAAACACATCCAGCGCGCGTTCGGAAAAGCTGCGGGCCGACGTGTAGTCGCCGAGCACGCCGTAGAGAGAACCCAGCTCGGAAAGCTTGAGGCCTACCCGAGTCCGGTTTCCGGTGTGCACGTCCAGCTGAATTGAGGTTCTTAGCAATGCGACCGCGTCTTCGTAGAGCCCTTCTGCTGCGAGCGCCCGCCCCATGCGATGAAGGGCGCGCGATTCGCTTCGTTTGTGGCCGACGCGCCGAAAAATGACGACAGCTTCGGCGTATGCTTCGAGCGCTTCGGAAAGTCGCCCCAGGAGCTCGAGCATGGCGCCTTGTTGCACGAGCACGAGGGCACGGTCGGGCAAGAGCGCTCGATCGAGCCCTGCGCGAACGAGCGCCTGGTCGCAGGCGACCAGCGCTTGCTCGGGGTTTTGGCGAATCGCTTCAAGTTCGGCGAGGAGACGAAGCGAGTCGATTTCCCCGTCCGGTACGTCGGCCGCGATCGTTGCGGAAAGCGCCTCTTGAATCATCGATTCGACGCCTTCTAGCTGCCCGCGGTCGAGTTCGCTGCGAACGCGCCGGTTGGTGGCTTGGGCGATCATCCGCACCGACGCGTTGCGTTCGGCCACCGCCCACATAGCTTTGAGTTCCTCTGCGCGTTCGTCTTCGCGGCCGAGCTCTCTGAGAATGGCTTCACGGCCGAGGTGGGCCCGAAACCGGTCTGGAGCTTCGGGTGGCAGCAGCTTGAGCGACCGTTCGAAGAAACGCAGCGCGTCTGCGTTTGAGTACACACGGAGCGCCGCATCCGCTGCATCGAGATAAGCTCTGGCAGCTCCTCCCTCGTCGCCTGCTTGTTCGAGATGGCGGGCGATGCGCGCGGGTTCGGCTGCGTGATGAAACCCCGACATACGCTGTGCGACCGCACGATGCATATGCGCTCGGTCAGTCGCGTCCGCGCTCTCGTAGGCCACCTGGCGCACCACGTTGCTTCGAAAACCGTACGATTCGCCGGCGCGGCGTCGCACGAATCCCCGTTTTTCTAGGGCTGCCAAGGCCGGCTTGATGTTCCCTCCGGTGAGCGCAGAAAGGTCGTCTGCCTGCAGGCCCGGGCCTGCTACCGAGAGCCATCGAAGCGCTCGCCGTTCCGCCTCGGAAAGCTCGTCCAATCGTCCCGCCACGACTCCTTCTAGTGTGGACGGCAACGTGACTACAGCGCCTGGTCGACGCACAACCCGCCCCGGGTGGTTCCCGGTCGCTCCCTCGATCGCCACGACGCCTCGCTCAAGCAGCGCGTCGACCAGCTCGATAAGAAAAAAGGGATTCCCTCCCGCGCGATGGACGATGGCGCGCTCGACGTCGTCGGGCACTTCGGCGCCACGAAATCGACTGCGAATCAGCTGACGGCGTTCTTGATCGTCGAGTTCGTCCACATCGATGCGCGGTACGCCGGCAAACACTTCTTCGAGACGCGCGTCAGGGCGACTGCCCATCACGACGAAACACGGAACGCGATAATCCCGATGGACCATTGCCCGAAGCATTTCGATGCTCGGGGTATCGGCCCACTGCAGACCGTCCATGCAGAGCACCACCGGCCCGGCCTGAGCAAGATGGTTGAGCAGACCCCCGACTGCGCTCATGATGCGCGCGGCAGAGGCCTCTCCGGACTTGGGTCGATGTTCCGGCTGCGCGGGTGCGACGAGGGGCTCGAGCTCCTTGCGGAGCGACTCTCTTCGCTCCTCGTCGGCCACGATATCCTCGAGGGCGCTCTGCAGCGCGGCTCGAGCCTGCTCTGGCGAGCCGTCTTCCTCGATGCTGCACGCGTGGCGAACGAGCGCCGCGGTGGCCGAAAATGGAACGTCGAACGTCCCGAAGGTGCATTCGGTCCGCAAGATCCGCGGCGGCGGCTCGAGCGAGCCCAGGGCCGCTTCGATGAGCGCGCTTTTCCCGACGCCTAGCTCGCCGACGATCGCGGCGCACACGGTGCGACCGAAACGCACGCATTCGCGATACATGGCCCGCAGGTCTTCCAGCTCCGAGGAACGACCCATCAGACCGCCGATGCTTTCGACGACCCGCACGGCATCCACGCGTTCTTCGTGAGTGTGCATGCCGCGCAGGCGCCAGGCTCCAAAACTGCGCGGCGCATCGTTCGATGAAGAAGAGAGCGAAACTTCGCGCTCTTCGTCGAATGCGAAATCTCGCCGAACCAGTCGATAGGCTTCTCCGGCCGCCAGAATCTCTCCCGGACGGGCCACGCTCGCGAGACGCTCGGCGACATCGAGCACCGCGCCCGCGGGAGCGTAGCGACGCAACACCCCGGAAGGATCGCGCACGGTGGACACCGCGCCTTGCGATAGCCCGATGGACGCGTTGACGGGTTCTTGAGAATCGTCGGCGAGGCCCTGCAGAACATCAAGCGTATCCTGAGCGAGCCGAACCGCTTTGAGAGGATCGTGCACGGTAGCTTTACCAAGCCCGATGATGAAGCGAAACCGCCCGCGTCCTACCCCATCTGGCCAGGACAAAACCGCGTCGGATTTGAACGCGAGATTGGCGAGCACCTCCGCGGCCTGCTCGTCGACCGCAGCGCTTGGCATATCGAACGGAGCATCGGACGTTCCACGAACCAGGCCTGAGACGACGGTGACGCGGCGTCGCTCTCGAATTTCACGCTCCGCGCTGGGTGCCGACCGCACCGTTTGGGCTCTTGCGGTAGGCACTTCGGCCTCGTCGGGAGGAGTCGAACCCACGCGCGGCGCGACGCGAGAGATGAAACGCTCGAGCGCTTCGTCGTCGTAGAGCTGCGCGGCCTGGTGTAGGTACTGAGACAGCCCGCTGGCGAACTCGCGCGCGGTCTCGTAGCGCTCTTTGCGGTCGAATGCGGTGGCTCGGGCGACCACGCGCTCGAGCGCCGCCGGTACTTGCGGGTCCACTGCGCTCGGAAGCGTTACGCGCCCGACGCGTACGCGTTCCACGACGTCGAGGCCTTGAATGCCGGGGTACATCGGTCGGCCCATGAGCAGTTCGGCCAGCAAGATGCCGAGCGAGTATACGTCGCTGCGTCGATCGACGCGTTCGCCGATTGCTTGCTCGGGAGACATGTAGGAAAACTTTCCTTTGATGACTCCTTTCTCTTCGGTGACCAACCTCGCTTTCGCGATTCCGAAATCGGTGACCTTGGCCACGCCGTCGTACGCCAGCAGGATATTTTGGGGGCTGACATCGCGATGGACGATTTCCATGGGGTCGCCGCGTTCGTCTCGTCGCCGGTGCGCGTAGTCCAGACCGCGGGCGACTTCCATAATGATGTATGCGGCGAGTCCATACGGAAGGCGCTCGGACGATCGTTTGCAGCTGGCGAGCAGTCGACCGAGATCGAGACCATCGACAAACTCCATCGCGAGCAAAAACTCTTGGTCCACCTGCTCGAATGCGTACACTTGAACGATGTTGGGATGGTTGAGCCGCATCGCGACTTTGGCCTCATCCACAAACATCGAAATAAAATTGGCGCTGCGGGCGAACGTGGGCAGAATGCGCTTGAGAACAAGCGTTTTTTCGATGCCCTCGGCGCCTGTCGATTTCGCGAGAAAGACCTCCGCCATACCGCCGGTGCCTAGCCGTCGCTGGATGCGGTAACGGCCCAAGGTGATCGGCAGTGCGTTGTCGGGCATCGCCCGGAGTCTACAAGATGACCACATGCCGCGTCACTGTTCTAAGGACCGAGAGCCCAAACGGAGGACCCGATGATTCCGCTCGCTAAGCCGGTCGTCCACGAACGCGAATGCGATGCGGTGTTGGCTGTGTTGAAATCGGGCCAGCTGGTTCAGGGGCCGCACGTTCTGGAGTTCGAACGGCGCATCGCGGAGCGTTGCCAGCGGGAGCACGCGGTGGCGGTATCGAGCGGCACGGCTGCGCTGCAGCTCGCGTACCGCGCGCTCGACATCGGCGAAGGCAGCCGCGTGCTCTGTCCGGCGCTTACCTGGCCGAGCCCGGTTCATGCTCTGCTTGTATGCGGGGCTCGGCCGGTGTTGATCGACGTGGATCGACAAGAATGGAACGGCGCGCTGTCGGCGTATGGCGCGGCGCGCGATACCGATGGCAAAAGCAAGCCGGCGGCGGCCATCGTCATCGACCAATTTGGCAATCCCGCGCGGAAGCAAGAAATCCTCCATGCACTCGATGGTGTGCCGATCATTGAAGACGCGGCGTGCGCCATAGGCAGCCGTTTTGCGGACGGAACGCCATGCGGCAGTCTGGGGGTGATTTCCTGTCTCAGTTTTCATCCCCGCAAAGTGCTCACCACCGGGGAAGGCGGCATGTGTTTGACGGATTCGGCGGATATCGCCGAGCGCCTACGCCGCCTCCGAAATCATGGGCAAAGCTCGCAGCCGCGTGCGGGCGCACCCTCCGGAGAAGAGCCTTGGCGCGTGGGAAATTTCATGGAAGCGGCGGCGAACTTTCGCCTTACCGATTTCGCAGCCGCCATGGGAGTCGCTCAAATCGAGCGCCTGGAGGACATCGTCGCGGCTCGGGTCGCGATCTGGAATCGCTACCGGGAGTCGCTGCCGAAGCTGGTCTTTCAGAAGGTTCCCCCCAGCGCGGCGAACAACGCGCAAACCTGCGGCGTGCTTGCGCCGGAGCACTGGGGGTCGGAGCAGCGTAATCGTCTGGTCGCCACGCTGCGAACGCGTGGGGTGCAAAGCGGAATTCTTTCGTATGCGGCGCATCGGCTGCGGTCGGTACCGAGCGTGGCCGGCACAGCTCTTCCGAACAGCGAAGCCATCGCGGATCGCGGCTTTGCCTTACCCCTTTATCCGGAACTTTCGGAATCGGACCAGCAGCAGGTGATTGACGCGGTTCAGCAGACGCTATTGGAGATCGATCCATGACCGAAGTGGTGAATGTGCAGTGTCTCAAAAAGACGTTTCACATCGGCTTTTTTCGCAAGCGCGTGGAGGCGGTCCGGGGCGTTGATTTTCAGGTTCGCGAAGGGGAAATCTTCGGACTGCTGGGCCCCAATGGCGCCGGGAAAACCACCACCATCAAGATGATCTTGCGGCTGATTTACCCGAGCTCGGGAAGCGTTCGGATTTTTGGCGTGGGCCCCGAAAACCGAAAGTCGATGCATCGCGTCGGCTACATGCCCGAAAACCCCTACGTCTATCAGTACCTTACTCCGATTGAGTTTTTGGATCTTTGCGGCCGCCTGATGGGCATGTCGAGACAACGCAGGCGCAGCCGTGTCGACGAAATGATTTCGCGGGTCGGGCTTTCGCATGCCGCGGATCGACCCATCGGCAAGTTCTCCAAAGGCATGATGCAGCGCGTGGGGCTCGCGCAGGCGTTGCTTCACGATCCTGAGCTGCTGGTGCTCGACGAGCCCATGAGCGGCCTCGACCCGATCGGACGCAAAGAAATCCGCGATGTACTTTTGGAACAGCGGCGCGCGGGCAAGACGTTGATGTTTACCAGCCACATCCTGAGCGACGTAGAAATGCTCTGCGACCGGGTGGTGATTCTCAATCGAGGCAAAGTGACGGCCGAAGGGCATATGCGCGACCTGCTCAAATCGGAAGCGCGGCAAACAGAAATTGAGCTCGCCCACGTTACCCCCGAGCTACGCGATGAACTGATGCAGCTGGGGGCCACCGTCACCCACGAAGAGCCCAAGTTCGTAGTGCACATCGAAGGCGACGAAGGGGTCGAACAAGCGCTGCAGGCTGCGCTCGGACGCGGCGCCCAGGTCGTCGGGGTCACGCCGCATCGCGAAACGCTGGAAGATCTCTTCGTGCGCCAGGCGGTTTGAACAACAGGGCAGTTTGAATCGTGTACAGACGAGCCCAGGCACCACGCTTGAAATCGCATGACGCGTTCGGGCGATTGCGCTAATTCTTCCGGGCCATTCCGTGACGAGAGTCGTCGCGGAAGCAGCGGGAGGTTTCTTCATGACGGTCACGCGCGTGTCCCCTCAAGACGCTCAAGCCTTGCTCGATGAAGGCTATATCTACCTCGACGTTCGTTCGGTTCCCGAGTTCGAAGAAGGCCACGCCACGGGCGCCTACAATATTCCCCTGATGCATCGCGGCCCGGGCGGCATGGCGCCGAACCCAGATTTTCTAAGCCAAGTGCAAAAAGCGTTTCCCCCGAGCACCAAAATGGTCATCGGCTGTCGCTCCGGGGGCCGCTCGCTGCGCGCTGCGCAAATGCTCGTCTCGACCGGCTACGAACATGTCGTCGACCAGCGCGCCGGATTCATCGGCGGCACCGGCCCCGATGGGCAGCCCGAGCCGGGCTGGAAACCCGCCGGACTGCCTGTATCGACCGAAAGCGAACCCGAGCGCTCGTTCGAAGGGCTGAAGTAGTCCCCGCCGTGCCAGTGTGTTCCGCGCGGGGAGTCGTTCCGAGCTCGCTCTCGAGGGCGATCATATTTCGTGACCCGGCGATACACAATGGTGTGCCGACCAGCCCAGGACCGTCCCGTTGGGCACGTTGGGTACGCTCACGCTTGTGTACTTCTCTGGAAGGTAGTGAATCTGAAGGCAGTGCTCGTTTGTTTCCGAGTACTCTCCCCTCGAGTTAAGAAGAATCGGCGTCGGGCTGATACTCCTCGCTGCGGGGTTGGTGTTCACCGGGCCGAAATAGCTCGCCGCTGGTTCCCGCAACTTTCTCTCGTTGGTCGCCACGTGTTCGCCTACGAGCTCCAGCGCGCGCGCAAACGTCATTTCGAAATGGAACTCTTCCGGAGGGGTGCGAAATGTTGTCGCAGTCACATCGGGAAAGCGTTTGACCTCGCCCCACGTGAGCCGGTTGTCAGTAGGATGGTTGTGGTTGATGTCTGGTTTACCTTCCACCCACTTGCCTTCGACCTTCTGAAAGGTGCGACCAAAGCTGCTTCGGTGATCAATCTCCGTCGTGCCGGCTTGTACGGTATTGATCAGGCCTTGATACGCTACGAAATACATGATGTCGGTGCTGAGAACCGCGCCGATATCCCGGATCACGGAGGTCGCTTTGGCGACGTTTGCTTCCGATTGATCTTCGGTTGTGGCGGAACAACCCATGCTCATGAGGGGAGCCAGCAAGAACCACGCGTATTCTGCGTTTTTCCATCTCTTCATTGTGTTTCCTTTCGACGCATCCATCGCGAACCACGGATGCACAGCGCTGAGGATATCGGCCACGCCGAAGCAAGATACGAGCCACCGAAAGCGGCGGTTCGCGTGGCTCGTTCCACCCACCCCTCGAATCTCGCCGGGAACAGTTTTGTGCAAGGTAGCGGCAGCTCGATCCGCCTGAGCGAAGCGATTCTTACGGTAGGGGTGAAGATTGGTGAACTGAGTTCATCAATCGAGGGGGTCTCGGAAGACCCCCTGAATAGATACGGGCGAAGGCGGTCTCGAGACACCACTTCCAGGCATGTTGAGAAGGTGTTTCCGCCGAATGGGCGGGTTCGTGAGCGTGCCTGATTGGCATCGTGGGGATTGGTTTCGCTGTGTTGCCGCGCTCGCGGACCTATATTCGGCGTTCCACCGTCGCGGCGCTGCCGTACTTGGGGGGTACTGGGGGCCGTGAGCAGACAGTTGGCCCGTTCCATGCACTGCGGCTCCCCAACCCATCGATCGATCCGCCGATATCGGCCGCAAGCCTATGGATGCAGAGAAGTACCTATGCTGAACACGAAGAAATCCCGCCACAATCATCGCCGACATCAGGAACGATCGCGCATCGCGTGTTCCCTCGCCCGAGCTTCGCTCGTGAGCGCCGGAGTGCTCTTCGTGGGAGCGTGTGCGTCCGAGGTGTCGGGCGAGCCTGCCGACGTCGAAAAGCAAGCGAGCGAGCAGCTCCTCTCGGTGATCGACTGCTCGCTCAAGTTCACCACGGATGGAGACATCACGCCCGATTCCACTGAGACCTACTCTTTCGGCGGAGTGTTTCGAACGAACAACAAAAACGATACGTACGTACTCGCTGGACACGGAACGGTCGATGCTGCCCGCCTCCCCGACAACCCCTCGAGCGGCACGATCGACGTCCCGCCGGTCTATCAAGCGCTCGTTGCCCATGACGAAGGAAAACAGTTTCGCGAACGGGATCCATTCATCCCGAGCAGCATGGATGCGCAGTTCGAGCTGCTCGCGCAGGCGATCAAATTCGGCAACAGTTACGTAACTAAGTTTTCAGGCGCCGCATTTCCCGACATGGGCTTTTGGGTCATGCCAGACGACATCAAGGCGCTGACAGGAGCGCACCCGGCGGCGTCGACGCAGGACTTTCGCCACATGAACGGAACCGAAAACAGAGCGCGGGAGGGCCTCTACCTCGACAACAAGAGTCTAGAAAAGGGCGTGGTGCTGGCGAATATTGCCGGCCGCAAGATTCGAGGCGAGCTTACATGCGAGTTCAACACAGACGCATCGCTGAACCGGTACGAGTACATTCAGCAGCAGATCGATGCGTGCCGCAGCGACTCGGCCTGCGTGGACGTGACGCAGAGCTCCCCGAACCCTTCGAGCCCCTCGAGCCCAGTGCCAAGCGCGACTGAAATCTGATCTTCGAGATCGTTCTGATTCTCTCACCAGCCCTCACTACAGAAGATTGACGAGGCATATTCATGCTTTTACGGTGAGGACCACGGTTATTTCGGACAACGAGCTGTTTGTCGAAGCAAAGAAGCGCGCCCTGGAAACCGTCTACCTAGACACCCTAGCGTGAACGTCGCAGCGAATGCGTTGCAGGCGAACGCTTTCGGGATCGGTAAACGCCAGGGCGAGCGTTTGATGGTTTCCCGCGAGCGAGGGAAAGCGGGCGATGCCTCGGGTTCCTCGTATGGAGAGAGAAGGGCTGAGGCGGACGGTTTCTGGTTCGCCGGGAGATGATTGCTGGGTCGCCGCGATGATGTGAATCTCCCGCGGAGCACTTGGGGGCCGGCCTTGGGGAACCTCGGCGGCGAACACTGCGCCCGCTCCGTGAGGGATGGCGGCCACGCGAAGGAGGCCGTATCCAACTCCGGGTACGAGCAAGGTAGGCGCGTCCATCGTATCCGCGAAGACGAGGCCTACGGTGCTCGACGCGGCGTGCCCGATGCCTGGATAGGCCACGACGAGTCGACCCGCGATCGGGGCCAGCGCGATTTGGGCGGGGTCGGCCACGTTGCTGATTGGGCGCATGACTTGGGGTGTCCGCGGAGCTCTGGATGGTTCGGAAAACGACGGACCGGTGAATGACAACCGAAGCAGCGCGGAAATGCCGACTCGGGCGTCCAAGAAATAGAGCTCTGGATACTTTTTTCCTCGACGGAGAAAAACGGGGGCGGCCCCGCTCATTTTGGATGTGGTGACGTTGAACGCTTTCGTCACTTTGCCTTCGCGAGAGAGAAGTGCGACGCGGAGGCCTAGCGAACCGCGAGACCCGTCGGTCCAGGCGAGCGCACGATCGTCGCCGATGCGATACTGGGCGGGCGCGTATCGAGCGTCGATTCCTTGTGCAATCGCGGTGGTGCGAGGCCGCTGCTCTGTTTTCTTGAGGGATACTTCAGACCATCGCAAGACACCTCGCCCATCGACGAACGCGATCGATGCGCGTTTGCGGTGCACGAAGACGCTTGGCGGGACGAATCGCGGGCGGGAAGAGGCCGGCCGGATATCGAAGGTGGCGATCGTGCGCACGCCTCCACTGTTCGCAATCGAGACCAAGAAGGCTCTTTCCGATTTGCGGCCGCGTTCATAACCCGTCACCAGCCAGCCTCGAGGCCCGAGCGCAATGGCTGCGGGGCCGGGGTGAGGCCACGCGACGAGAGATTCTCCGTGCAGCGTGCAGGCGCCGCGCGTGCTTGTTTCGGGCTGATCCGATGCGGGTTTCGTTTCTGCGGCTATGGCGCGGTCTGTGGGGGCAGGTTTGGAATTCGCCGATGCCGGGTCAGGGATTGCCTGAGGTGTTTCGCGGTGCTCGTCGGGATCCTGCTTGTCGGGACCGTGCTCGTCGGGCAGTTGTTTGTCAGGACCGCGCTCGTTCGTAGGATGCTCCTTGGAGAGCTCTGTCGGGATAGTTTCTGTGTCTGCACTTTGCGCACAAAAGCTACATTCTGAGCATGAAAGCATCAAAAACAGCAGGAATACGATTGCCGGGTTCACACTGAATTCCAAAACGCAGCAGCCTCTTCGAGCGTGGAGCAGCGGCGAGCGTCGGGTAAGCTTCGCAAAAAGACGGCCCCGTAGCCGCGCTTGATGATGCGCGAATCGAGAATCGCGACGATGCCTCGGTCGCGGCGCGAGCGAATCAGGCGACCAAATCCTTGCTTCAGGGTGAGGGCTGCGGATGGCAGCAGATAAGTCTTGAACGGGCTTTCGCCTTGGCGTTCGAGGTGTGCGCAGCGAGCGGCGGTGAGCGGATCGCTCGGCGCTTCGAAGGGAAGCTTATCGATGATCACGAGCCTTAGCGCGTCACCTGGCACGTCGACGCCCTCCCAGAAGCTCGCGGTACCAAACAGCACCGAGCGGGGGTCGTTGCGAAACCGCTCCAGCAACACGCGGTTTGGCGCATCGCCTTGCTTGAGCAACGAATCGCCGAGTTGGGCGTGGCAACGTTTTGCCAGCGCGTTCTTACTGCGAATCGATGTACAGAGGACCCATGCGCCTCCGCCCGTCAGCTCGACCAGCGCGCGCACCTGTTCGGCCGCCGCATCGACAAAGTCAGCCGCGCGAGGGTCTGGCATCGATGGAGGGAGATAGAGCGCGGCTTGTTCGGCGTAGTCAAAAGGAGAAGGAACGGTCAGTTCTTCGGTGGCGAATTCGTCGGGGGTAAACTCCTCCGCGGTATGGGCGAGCCCCAGTCGACGGCGTAGGAATGAAAAGTCCGAACCCCCGACCGACAGCGTTGCGCTGGTCAGGACCACGCTCGGTACACGAAAAAACAGCTCATCCCGCATCGTGTCCGCGACTTGAATGGGGCTTGCGCCGAGGCTTAGGCTTCGACCCCGCTGCTCGGTCCAGGCCACTTGACGAGTTGCCTCGCGGTCAACGATCGAGGCCACGTCGTCTCGAATTCGTTCTGCGCGGCGCGCAACCTGGGCGGCGGTGTCGCTTCGTTCTGCGAACGTGTCTAGGCAATGGGCGAGGTCTTCGAGCGCGGCGTCGAAATCAAACCATGCTTGCCTAGGAGAAGCGGCGCTTTGGCGTGGGCTACCCTGATCAAACACCGACGGGTCGAGCTCAAGCCGCGCATCAGCCGAACGCGGCAGCGAAGAAAAGAACGTCGCGGCGCGATGGGCCACCTGCGAAGGCGCTCGCAGCGCGTGCGACGAACGCATCAAAGCAAGCACTCGTTCGGCATCGCGGATCAAGCGGTCGATTTTGCTCGAGGTAACTTGGACGCCAAAAAACATCGTCGCGACGTCCTCGATTTGATGCGCTTCATCAAAGATCACCGCGTCGTAGTCGGGAATCACCGATGCACCGTGTGGCCCGCGCATCGCAAGGTCAGCAAAGAAGAGATGATGATTGACTACCACGATGTCCGCATCGGCGGCGGCTTGCCGCATCTTGGTGACGAAGCACGCTTCGTGAAACGTGCATCGTGGACCGATGCGGGTGTCTGACCCGCTCATCACATGCGACCAGAGCTCGGCGTTGTCTTCCAAAGGAAGCTCGGCGCGATCTCCTGAGGTCGTTCGCTGTCGCCAGGCCTTAAGGGTCGCCAGTTGCGCAGACATCAACTGGGAAGAAGCCGATTCGTTCGTAGCGATCGATTGCGCGCTAAGTTGATATTCTTCAAATCGCCTCAAGCAGAGGTAGTTTTGCAATCCTTTCATGCTCGCTACGCGGATTTCTCGATCGGTTGCTGGCTCAACATGGCGCTTGAGCAGCGGGATATCCTGCTCCATGATTTGGTCTTGCAGCGTTTTGGTTCCGGTTGAGATCACGACCTTTCGGTCGCTCAACATGGCTGGAATCAAATAGGCGAGCGTTTTGCCCGTGCCGGTGCCCGCTTCGACGAGCAGCACGCCGTCCTGCTCGAGCGTCTTCTGCACTGCGTCGGCCATCGACATTTGACCGGGACGCGGTTCGTACTCTGCCATGGTGGCAGCGAGCGGGCCCCCTTCGGCCAGATATGCGGATGCTCGCACGGTCGCGCGCCTAACCTAGCAGAAGTCTCGCGCCAAAGACGCCCGGCTTCCACCCACGTTGCGACGTTGACGCAGCGGCTGCGCGTATCTAGGTTTCCACGGTGATTCCGCTCAGGGATATGAATCCCACGGTTCGGCGCCCGATCATCACTTGGCTGCTGATTGCGACCAATGTCGCGGTGTTCGTCTACGAATTCTTATTGGGTCCGCAGGGTATGCAAGATCTCGTGCAGCGTTTTGGGATGATTCCCGGCGTGCTTACGGGGGGAGATCTTACCGTGCCGCGCTCGGCGGGTGGAGGTTTGGGCGCGCTCATCACCCCCTTTTCCTCGATGTTTTTGCACGGAAGCTGGATGCATCTGATCGGCAACATGTGGTTTTTGCATGTCTTCGGAGACAATATCGAAGACGCGCTCGGCCAAGTGCGGTTTGTGCTCTTTTATCTGGTCTGCGGATTCATGGCGGCGGCGGGACAAGCGGCGATCGACCCGTCGAGCATGACTCCGATGGTCGGCGCATCGGGCGCGATCTCGGGCGTGCTGGCGGGCTATGTGTTGCTTTATCCGCGCGCCCGAGTGGTCACCCTGGTGCCGATTTTTATTTTCATTCAATTTGTCGAGCTGCCGGCGTTTTTGTTTATCTTCGTCTGGTTCGGGATTCAGCTGTTCATGGGTGCGACGTCGCTGGGGGCGGATAGTGGCGTGGCGTGGTTTGCCCACATCGGTGGTTTTGTGGCGGGTCTCTTGGTGGTTCGGTGGCTTGTGCCCCGCCAGCAGATGCGTCGTGCGGCAGCGCATCGCTTTGAAGAACGCTGGGACTGAGCACGAGAACGAACTGGGACTAAGAACAACCCTGTGCGGCTTCAGGGGGCAGCATCGTATTAGGGGGCAGCATTGCTTTAGGGGGAAGCATTGCTTTAGGGGGAAGCATTGCTTTAGGGGGCAGCATTGTCGAGAGCGCCTCCGGATTCCGCGGGGCCGGCCGGAGCCTCGGTGGGTGACGGCGGCGCGTCGGGAGCTGGAGCGTCAGAAGGTGGACTGGGGTCACCCGCGCCGGCTGGTGGTTCGTCCGAGGATGAACTCGGGGGTTTTGGTTCGCTTGAGGGATCGGGGTCGGCCTTTCCTGATTCAGATTCGGCGGCTTGGGTGGCGAGCTCGTCTTCGCGGTCCGCAGCCGTCGGCCGCGCCGTGCGGCGGGTCAGCGTGAGCTTGAGGTCATGGCGCAGCGCTCCGTCGCGCTCGACGAAGTCCGTTGTCTTCAGGAACGAGCGCGCGGGGAGGTATCCGGGCCTAGTTCCGAGCACGACCAGCCGTGCCCCGATGTTCTTGATTGTGAACTCGCCCGGCGTTCGCTGGGTTTGTCGGTTGACGGACACGCGCGCGCCAGGTGGGGTTGACGTCACCGTCAAGACATACGCGAGTTTGTCCAGCGTGAACTCGAGCGGCTTTGTGTTTGCGGTGGCCGTGACCGGTTGCACGGCTGCGGCAAAGCCTGGCGCCTTCACTGCCACCATGACCTCACGGCCTGTCGGGAGAGGTATCGTGGCGGGAGTTTGTCCCACTGCGTTTCCGTCTACCGTGATGGTGGCCCCAGCGGGGACCGATGATATCGCTACGTTTGCGTTCTGCTCCGCGTTTTGGGGCGCGGTGTCCTCGATACCGGCTTGCTGGTCTGCGGGGCGAGGGTTGCCCGCAGCCGCTTGCGCCTCGCCAGGTTGCGGTTCGCCGGTCCGTGACTCGGCGGTGGCTCGTGCGCCTTCTGAGGCCGACGTCGCAGGCGTCTTGTTTTGATTCATGTAGATGACGTAGGCGCCGGCGCTCGCGATTAAGATGAAGAATAGAAGCAGCAGGGGCCACGGACGGGATTTGGATTCTGGGGGATGGCTCGAGAGCATGGCGTCGCCTGCGCCAAGCCCCGCCGACGTTTGCAGCGGCCGCACCAGATCATGAACGGGTTCTCCGTGGTCACTCGTTCTTTGAGACGTCCGCCCCGACTCAAGGCGACCGCCAGACTCGACGCGCCCGGGCTCCTCGGAGCGACGTCCCGAACGGATGGATTCGTTCGTTTTTGTGGACGCAAACTCCATCGCTTCGTCAGGGATTGCCGGAGCGGGCGGAACATTGTTCAGCAACATCGCAGGGTCGGCAGGCGAAGCCGAGCTTGTCGCCGCGCGAGCCGAAGGCGCGCCGCGCTCGAGGCCAGCGAGCGGGGTTTCTACGGCGCCAAGCGTGGGTGCAACCCCCAGTGCTAGACGCGCGCGCGCCTGTTCGAGTTCGGTATCTGTGCTCGGCAAGGCGACCTGCTCGGCGTCTTGTTCGGGCACGGTGCTGCGAAGATCTTCGCCTTCGGCGTCGCCGCCACTGTCTATTTCGGCCGCTGACTTTGCGTTCACGCTGGGTTTGCCGCGCATCGAAACTTTGTCGGAGGCGCGCGCGGCTGCCTCGCGCGCCGCTTGAATTTCTGCGGTGCGTTGCCGAGCCGCTTCGGCGTTGGCCTGGGCTTCGGCGGCGGCTTCTTCGTCTGCTCCAGCGAGTGCTTCCGCGAGAAATTCACTTGCGTGGCGCACAGCGGTTCGGTCTTCCGGCGGAGGCAGCGGGGCGGGTCCTGCGTCCGGGAAGAAAGGCTTCGACGATGTGCGCGCGGGCTCGGCGCCCGGGCCGGCTTCGAATGCGCCAGGCTCGTCGCCTCGACTCTGCACGATTTTTTGCACCAGGCTGCGGCTTTCGGCGTCCATTTTGATGAACTTGATGCCCATCCCCGCGATTGCCCCATCGGGCATCATGGACGCAGGTCCCTGGCCGTCGCTTGGCGGTTCACGTCGCCACACCACGCGGCCAACGCCATGGATCAATCGCGATTCGTCCTTCAGCTGAAATTCAAACTTCAGCAGGGTACCCACGGACAGCGGCTTTTTCGATTTGATGAAAATGCCTCCGCGCGAGATATCGCTGCTGTAGTGCTCCACGAATTCGTCGAACGTGGCGCTTTTGAACCGAACTTTCAGCGATACCGGTGCACGTTTGTCTCGCCGCGTGTCGGCCATTGATCCTCCGACCCTGCGCTAGCAGGGTGCGCGTTCCGGGTAAGCGTCTCCGGGGGTGAGCGAACGCAACCCAGATCGTACTTCCCGCCGCCGGGATACACAACAGTGTTGCGCCCCATGGGTCATCTCGATTGGCGATTTGTAGGGTTGAAACGATGCTCGGTTCGCGTTGCCAAGGGCCTTGTCTCGGGGGTCGCTGCCTCGAGAGGCGCCGTCTCGAGCGGCCACGCTTCATAGGGTGGGAGGCCGCCTCCAGCTTCCAGTGCGCGCGCGTAGTCGTTCGCCAGCTCGGGGATAACGTCGAGGAGAGGCGCGAGCGCGAAGGTTCTTTCCTCAAGACGAGGGTGGGGCACGGTCAACCGAGGCCCCGAAATCGGCCCGGCGTCCGACCACAGGACGTCCAGGTCGAGGGTCCGCGGGCCCCAACGCACCGAGGTGCGTACGCGCCCATGCGCGGCCTCGATGTTCTGTAGAATCTCGAGCAATGAGTGCAGATCGCCGGTCGTCTGCACTCGGGCCGCGGCATTGAGAAAATGTGGCTGCGGGGGTCCGACGGGACGCGTGCGATATAGTCGCGACACCGTCACCACCGTACAGTCCGGTCGTCTCGCCAGCGCTCGAAGGGCCGAGATAAACGTATCGGCAACGCTGCCGATGTTTCCGCCGAGCCCTACTGCGACGGTTGTGATTGGAGTCATGGGATCGCCCGGGTCGAGTCAGCGCGGAGTCCACGTGGGTTTCTTGGCGATGGGCCGGCCTTCGGCATTCCAGCGTATCATTCCTCCGACCAGCAGATAGACATCGCGAAACCCGTGCTTTGAGACCAGAGCTTCTGCGCAGTCAGCGCTCGTTCGACCATTGCCGCATACCAGGACCACTGGCATATGCGCGTCGATACCCGTTAGCCCCTGCTCATGCACGATCGAACTTGGTGTCAGGGTCACCCCATGAATGTGGCCGAGGTCGCCTACGAGATCACGCTCGGGACGCACGTCCACAAATAGAAACTCTCGTCGTCCTACGACGTCGCCGGGGCGGGCTTCCCAGTAGCCCCTTCGGTGCAACGGGGCTTCGGGAATGAGTGTGGATCGACGCTCCATAGGATGCAGGTCCTCTGCGGACAGCGCCAAACTTACGTCAGGTCGCGGGCGCGCGCCATGTTGGCTGGTTGTCGGGAGGGTCTCGGTTGCGTACCTTGACCCGGTGGCCGAATATCTGGACAAGCCGCCGCGCGCTTCGTCGACCCGTGTGTTTCGGGTCTCAGAGATCAATCGATCGGTTCGTTTCCTGTTGGAGGATGGGTTTTCGGACTTGTGGGTCGAAGGTGAGCTTTCGGATGTGCGCCGCGCCACGACCGGGCACGTATATTTCGTGTTGAACGACGAACGCGAATCGGCCCAGATTCGCGGTGTCATGTTTCGGGGCGATGCAGTACGCAGCCGGGCACGCCTCGCTCCGGGTGCCCGCGTCAAGATGCGCGGAGGACTGTCGCTGTTTGAGCCGCGCGGTCAGTTTCAGCTGCTCGCACGAATCGCGCTTCCCGCTGGCGCGGGCGACCTCGCGGCGGAGTTTGAGCGCGTACGCAAAGTGCTCGCTGCGGAAGGTCTCCTTGATGCCGAACGAAAGCGGGCTCTCCCCCTGTTCCCGCGTGTGGTTGGCGTGGTGACGAGCAAGGAGAGCGCAGCGCTGGCCGATATCGTGCGTGTCGCCTCCCATCGTGCTCCGGTACGGCTGGTGGTTGCCGACGCGCGCGTCCAGGGAGAGCCCGCGCCGGCGTCGATCGCTAGGGCTATCGCGGCGATTCAGCGGCTTCCTCAATTGGATGTGCTCATCGTGGCGCGCGGTGGCGGTTCGGCAGAGGAGCTGTGGGCGTTTAATGCCGAACGCGTCGCGCGAGCGATCGCGGCGTGTCGCGTCCCCGTGGTGTCCGGGGTGGGGCATGAGGTCGACGTGACCATCGCCGATTTGGTCGCCGATGTTCGCGCGGCCACGCCATCCAACGCCGCCGAGCTGGTGGTTCCCGAGCATCGCGTGCTCATCCGGCAACGCGCCGAGCTTGCGCGCCGAGCCATCCGCGCCATCGAAGTGCGTTTCGATCGCGCCCGGCTTCAGCTCGAACGAATTCAGCGTCGCCTCGCCGATCCGCGCAGTCACGTGGCCCGCGTGCGGGCGAGGCTTACGGAGCTGCATCGTAACTTGCAGCGCAATCAAGATCGACACCTCCGCGTGCGGAGGGCGCGCCTCGAAGCGCTTGAAAAGCGCCTCCGCCAATGCGACCCGCGCGCAACCTTGGCGCACCATCGCACGCGCCTGCAGGTCGCAAGCACTCGCCTTGCCGGGCTCTCGAACGTCACCGCCCAAAAACGCAACCGCGTGCACGAAATCCGTGCCCGGCTCACGAGCGCGTCGCCGCAACACATTCGGACGCTTCGCGGGGCGCTCGCGCGGCTGCATGCGAACCTGCACGCACTGTCGCCGCTCGCGGTGCTGCAGCGCGGGTACGCGATCGCGCTGCACGAGGGCAAGGCCGTCCGCAAGGCTGAAGAAGTGCCTTCCGGGGCTCGGCTCACCATTCGTGTCGCGGAGGGAGAAATCGCCGCCAAGGCTCTGAACACGGAATCCTCGAGGAAGCGCGCATTACGATGACGACGTTGCTTGGAATATTTGGCGACCCGGTGGAGCATTCGCGATCCCCACGCATGCACGGTGCGGCCATCGCGGTGCTGGGGCTCGATGCCGTCTACGTCCCTCTGCACGTGCGAGCGGAAAAACTACCTGCGGCGGTGGAGGCGCTTTCAGCGCTCGGATTTCGAGGGGTGAACGTTACGCTTCCGCATAAGCAAACCATCATGGCGCTCATGCACGAGCTGGACGAAACCGCAGAGGCCATCGGGGCCGTGAACACCGTGGTATGCGAGGGGGACGCTCTCATCGGGCGCAACACCGATGCTCCGGGGCTTCGCCGATCGCTCGAGGAGCATGGCCTTTCGCTTGGGGGGATGCGGGCGCTCGTTTTGGGCGCGGGCGGGGCGGCGCGGGCGAGCGTGGTCGCCCTTGCCCACGCCGGTGCCGAGCGGATTGTCGCGGCGTCCCGAACGGTTGAGCGCGCCGACCAGATGATGCGTGATCTCGCGTCCGCGATGCGCAACCACGCGTCAAGTTTGGAGAGCAAAGCGCTTGCGTCGATCGAATCGGCGCTGCCGGATATGGACCTCGTGATTCAAGCCACCAGCGCAACTTTGAATGGCGGCGTCGACGCAGAACGATTTGCCGCGCAGCTGCCTCTCGAGCAGCTCCCTGAAGCAGCATGGGTGGTCGACTTGGTGTACGAGCCGCGCCAGACCACCGTGCTCCGTAAAGCAAGCGCACGTGGCCTGCGCACCGTCGATGGCCTGGGCATGCTGTTGCACCAGGGCGCCTTGTCATTCGAACATTGGCTCGGCCAGAGCCCTCCGCTTGGCGCAATGCGCGAAGCGCTCGGGTTTACCTCGAAGTAGACCGTGCGATGGCCATACGGTGCGATGGCCCGATTTAGGGGTATTGCATCAAACGCCGAGCAAGCTAACTAGGGTGTCCAGCGAGTCACGGATCCGGGGTATTGGGGTGACATTTCGACGGAACGCTGGCATCTGATACGGCGCCCAGGCGGCTATTGGGCGGCCGGTTCGGTGGCGAGATCGGTGACCACGCCGAAGTGGTCTGAGGGCCAAACGCCGTCGGTGGGGCGATGAAACGCGAGCTCGGTGCGACGAGGGTTGCCGCGGCCGTGGAACAATGGGTCTCGGATGAAAATGTAGTCGATGCGCCGCGGGTGTTCGTTGAGTTCGTTGGCGTAGGGGTTGGTCCGATCGAAGGTGTAGCCGGGGCCGCCGTCCGAGTAGAGCCAGGCGTCGGCGAAGTACGTGCTTCGGCCGTCGAGACACGCCAAGCCGCGAAGGAAACGCATTTCGTCTGAATCTGGTTCGGCGTTGAAGTCGCCCATGAGGATGGCGGGAAACTGTTCCTTCTCGCGTGGCGCGACGTCTTCGATGATGCTGACGATTCGCTTGACCTGCTGAACGCGAATGAAGCCTTCATCGAGCTTCCAGTTGAGATGGGTAACGAAGACATGAAGCGGGCCTAGCGGAGCATCTACGATGGCGTGAAGCATCGAGCGATGTTGGTCGCTGATGTCTCCTCCCGGCAAAGCGTATCGCTCGTGATGAGTAATTGGGAAACGGCTAAGTAACGCGTTGCCGAAGTTAAGCGCTTGCTCGTCGCTCTGGCCAAGCTCGTGTCCCGCCGCGTATGCGAGGTGATACGAATCGCCAAACTCTGAGGCTTGGTTCATCGCCATGTCGCCGGTACGGAGCTCGAGAACTTCCTGCATGCCGATGAGATCAGGATTGAGCGACTGGAGTTCTTTCGTGATCAGCGGTTGCCTCTGAGTCCACGGACCCATGCGATTCCAAATGTTGAGCGTGGCGACCCGCAGACTGTTCATGGGCCAGACCTTACTCGCTGCATGCGGAAAACCAAGAGTTTGAACGTGCGGGAACGCGCGCGCGAGGCAGCTGTTGCCAAACTGTTTTCTCTCCTACAAAGCGGCCGCAAAAAGACGACAAGAATGCCCCGGAAGGAGTCCGAATGACCCCACCTGCGGTCGTCGCATGAAGAAATTACAAGCGTTTTTGTTCGGCACGCGCATTGCTCTATTCAAGGGCAGGAGGTTTGGAAATGCTCCACTTATTTGAACTCATGCACGAATATCGTGCCCTTGTCTCAGCACATGCAGACCTCCCGCACGAAGGACGCGCGCGGATGATCGGATTGGCGCGCGTGCTCGGTTCTCATGCTCCTTGGCAAGAAGCGCGACTTCGAAAAAAGCTCATGGACTATCCTGCTCGATTCACCTGCTCCGGCGGCGTCGAACGAGGCGAGATTCGATGCGTGTCGGGCGGAGGCATGACCATTCATACGAAGCGACCACCGCTCGCGGGGAGCCGCACCCTGGTTCGGCTGACCGACCCGGGAGGCGCAGTGGAATATGTCTTCCCGGCGCGCGTGGTATGGCGCACGATGCGCTTCGACGGAGGCATGGGCGTGATTTTCGACGGCCCGCCGATGCGCGAGGATGTTCACAAGGACGAGTTCGGACTCTGGCGATGCAGCATGTCGCTAGGCACGCGCCGCCTGACTCCGATGGTTGCGTGAGGGATGGTTGCGTAGCGCTATCGATCCCCGAGTTCGCACCACGATACACAGCACGCGCGCCAGACTCTCAATAGACACTACAGCAAGTCGCAGAGGCGGTTTTGGACAAGCTCGGCGATTTCTTGAATGGCGGGTCGCAGGTCGGGGCTGCAGATGCTTTTCACGGCGCCGTCGCCTTGGTTTGAGAAGGGTTTGACGGCTTCGAGAATTCGGCGCGCGGGAGGTGCGCTGCCGACGCCTCCGAATTCACAGGCGGGTGTCAGCTGTTTTTCATCTTGGTCGGGGTCAGGCACGGTTTGCAGGCGTTCGTCGGCGAGAATCCCGTCAATATCGAGGCAGGTGGCCTGGTCGCGGGTGATGTCTCGCGGAATGCCCGAAATCGCGGATACGAGAATATCCCCAGTTCGGTTTTCAGCTAGCGCGGCGAGCCCGCCGGTGTAGCGGTCAACCGCGTGCAAAAACTCCGGGTGTTGCGCACAGCGGGTGCCGGTGGGGCCGAGTTGCTCTTCGGCTTCGGGGGTGGCGCTGAAGATCGCGTCGTCTTGCACTGAGCAGTCGTCTTCATCGGTGAGATAGACGATGGCCACAATGGAGTCGTCGCGCAGAAAACCTTCGTTCGGGCCGCCGGGCGCGACGTTGTCGGTCAAGGCGCGAAGGGAAGCCTCGAGAGGCTGCTCGTTTCCGCAGCCGTCGGTGCCGAGTCGCGCAAGGCAGGCGAAATCGCTCGTGAACTGTTCGGCGTTGGTGCCATCGAACTGCAGCCATGGTGAATCGCCGGTGGTGCGCCCATCGCATTCGGCATCCGTGGCGCGCGACTCGCGCACAAGCTCGCCGTTGTCGCCGTTTCCTTGAGGGCAGCCAATGACATCGGGGGTGTCGCCGGAGCCCAAGTCCGTCGTGATGATGCCTACGCGCAGATCTTCGACGGGCGGAACGTCGGGGTTTCCGTCGCCGTCATCGTCGGGCGGGTTGGTGAGCACATCGAGCAGGACGGGGAAGTTCTGGGCGAGGTTTTCTTGCTCCTCTTCCATCGAAAAGGAGTTGTCGATGACCCACAGCATGTCTACCGAGAGCGCAGCGCGACACATCGATTGGCTCCTGCCGCGCAAGACTTCGCAGGGAAGCTCGGTGGTTCCTCCATCTTCGGCGCTGCCGTCTCCCGCCGACGCGTCCAGACCTCCGGGCCTGGTTTTGTCCTCTCCGCAACCGGTCGTGAGAAGCGAGACTGCGAGAAGGAAGGGCGCGATAAATCGGCCGATGGGGGCACCGGCCAAGCGGCATATCGAAGAATACATACGGCAATTCTGCCACAGCCGAGACGGGCGGCGCGACTCTTGGCGAGGGTTTCTCCAGTTGTTTGCGAAACTATTGAGAAGTGTTGCTTTTTCCGAGGTTTCGAGGGCCTAGCCAGCGCCTCGTGAGAGCTTGGAAAGCGCGATCACCCGCTCGAAATGAGACTTTTCAACCGGCTGCACGCTGAGCCGAGAGCCCTTTTGAATGACACGCATGCCCTCGAGCTCAGGATCGGATTTGAGTTCGGCGAGGGGCACCATGCGAGAAAACTTCTCCACGAACGCAACGTCTACCATCGACCACCGCGGTTTGTCGGGCGTCGACTTTGGGTCGTAGTACTTGCTCGACGAGTCGAACTGCGTGGAGTCGGGATAGGCCACCCGGGCGATGCGCGCGATGCCGGCTGCGCCGGGCGGCTTGGCGTTCGAGTGATAGAAAATCGCGAGGTCGCCGACCTGCATGCCCCGCATGAAATTGCGCGCCTGAAAGTTGCGGACGCCCTCCCAGCACTCCCTTTTGTCGCGTTTTAGGTCGTCGATCGAGTACACATCCGGCTCGCTTTTCATCAGCCAGTATTGGATGGTGGCCATGGTGTCTTCTCCGTATCACGAACCCGCGGGCGAATCGACGTGGTTTGCGTTCGCGTCGGGGGTGCCTCTCGTGGCGTATTTGGCGACCGCGTCAGCGCATGGTTATTGGCTCGACAGCGGAGAATTTGTGGCCGCGGCAGTGGGGCTCGGCATTTCTCATCCGCCCGGACATCCACTGTTCGCGCTCGCAACCTCCGCGTTTACGTTCGTGCCGGTGGGGCCGCTGTCGTTTCGAGTTGCTTGCGCCAGCGCTACGTTCGCGGCGCTCGCGACGGGGTTTTTGTATCGGTCGGTCGCGTTCACGCTCGCGCTGTGCGGAGTTCGCAATGCATCGCTCGTGCGACCGCTCGCTTTGGCCGCGGCGTGGATGACCGCAGGATCATTTGCGTGGTGGTTTCAATCTGTTCGGCCGGAGGTCTATGCGCTTCAGGCTGCGCTGCTTCTGTTCGCTTTAGAGCGGGTGATTCGGTTTGAGTTCCAGCTTCCTCGGGTGACCGGCGCTCCGCTGTACGTGGCCGCCTTTTCGGTGGGCCTAGCGCTCGCAAACCACCATTTATTAACCTTTCTGCTCTTTCCTGCGCTTGCATCTTCGTACGCTCGGTTGCTGCTCCATCGAGGCACTCGGGCGCTCGCGTTCAGCGGCGGGTTCGTCGCGATGGGGCTTGCCGCGTATGCGTATTTGCCGATTCGAGCCAAAGCCGACCCCTGGCTCAATCTGGGCAATCCTTCTTCGCTCGAGCGTTTTTTTTGGGTTGTGAGCGCGGAAGCGTTTCAGAAGAACCAAGGCGACGGCGTGCCTCAGCCACTTGTCGACCGCGCGATGTCGGTCCTCGTATCTATGGTCGAGAACATGCATCCGTTGGCGTTGCTGCTTGCCTTCGTGGGCATCTACACCGCGATGCGCCTCCGCTCGGCGCGCCGCGTCGGATTCGCGTGGCTCATGGTCCTGGCAGTGTTTACAGCGGGCCGCGCGTGGCTGGGGTTCGTTCGCCACAACCCCGACGCGTTGGGCTACTTGATGCCCGGATTTGCGAGTATCGCCGTTTTTGCGACGGTCGCGGCCGGGGTACTCGTGGTGGAGTTTGCAGGGCCGCGAGAGCGTCGGCCTCGCGCCTTTGCGGTATGGGCGGCGTGGGCCATCGCGGCGGGGTCAGTCGTCCAGGCATCGCATGCGGGCAAGCGCGCATCGCTTGCGTCGTTTACGGCGACTGACGCGTTCGACGACCCACTGCGCCGCGATGTGCCGCCCCGTGCGGTGGTGCTCGCCCACGCGCCGCAAACTCTATTTCGATACTGGGGCGGAGAGGCGCAGGAGCATCTTCGGCCCGACGTGACCCTCGTGCCCATTCCGCTGCTCAGTTACCCGGGCCTCGCGCAGCGGTTGGCCGAGGAACCTGAGCTCAAGCCGCTCATACGCGACTACCTGCTCAGCGGATCGCTCCGTCAGCCTGCGCTTCAAAGCCTTGCCTATCAACGGCCCGTGCTTGTGGAGATGGATGTGCGGGTATCGCCGTCTCTTTTTGAGACGTTGGTCCCGGACGGCCTTTACCACCTAGCGATCGCCGACGGTGCGATGGTCGACGACGAACGCGACGGCGCGAAAACGCAACAAGGCGTATGGGCGCTGCTCGAGCAGCGTTTGGGCCCGGCGGTGCGAACCATGTCGAGTCAGTTTGTGCCTGGGTTTGATCGCGAAACGACGGCGCAGGTGCTCTGGCGCCGCTACAACGACGCGCTCTACTATGCCGGCTTCGGTGACGTCGAAGCGGCACTACGAACAACCCGCCGCGCGCTCGAGCTCGACCCGCGTTCGCCTCAGCTCAAAGGGCTCGACGCGGCCCTTTCCAACCCGTCTCAGGAAGGTCCGCTCGATGTGTCTCCCTTTCGGATTGGGGGTGGGCAGTCTGGGGGGGTCAATGATTGACGCGGGAATTGACGCGACGGGGAGCATGCTTACTGTGTTCTCATGAGACTCGACCGACTCACCACACGCACCCGAGAAGCGCTCATGGCAGCTCAGCAGGATGCCTCAGAGCGCGGTAATCCGGAGCTTACCGTAGCGCACCTCCTTGCTGCGATGTTGGGCCAGCCAAAAAGCCTCGCGGCGGCGATCATCAAAAAAACAGGCAACTCGCCCGATGCGCTCGCCGATAAGGTAGGCGAGCATCTCGAAGCGCTTCCCCAAGTGAAGGGGGGAGCCGATCCGTCGATTTCCCGGCGTCTTCGTGAGGTGTTCACCCAGGCGTGGAAAGAGACGGAGAAACTCAAAGATGAATACACCTCGGCCGAACATGTGTTGCTCGCCATCGTCGACCAGGAACAGGGCGCATCTTCCGGGCTCGGCGTATCTCGAAACGAATTGCTGTCGGCAGTCCAGCAAGTGCGCGGGAGCCAGCGCGTGACCGACCCAGAGCCCGAAGGCAAGTATCAGGCGCTCGAAAAATACACGCGCGACCTGACGGCGGCGGCGCGGGACGGGAAAATCGATCCGGTCATCGGTCGCGATGAAGAAATCCGGCGCATCATGCAGGTACTCTCGCGGCGAACCAAGAACAATCCGGTGCTCATTGGCGAGCCAGGAGTCGGGAAAACCGCCATCGTTGAAGGCGTTGCGCATCGCGTGACCCAAGGCGATGTTCCTGAGAGTTTGGCGGGAAAACGGGTCTTGTCGCTCGACCTAGGCGCGCTGGTGGCCGGGGCAAAGTTTCGGGGGGAGTTCGAAGATCGGCTGAAAGCCGTGCTCGGCGAGATTGAATCCGCGCAGGGTGAAGTGGTTTTGTTCATCGACGAGCTGCACACCATCATGGGCGCAGGAGCATCAGAAGGCTCGATGGACGCGAGCAACATGCTCAAGCCCGCGCTCGCGCGAGGCGAACTGCGCTGCATCGGAGCGACGACGCTCGACGAATATCGAAAACATATCGAAAAAGACGCCGCGTTTGCGCGGCGCTTTCAGCCTGTGTTTGCGGGCGAGCCGGCTGTCCCAGACACCATTGCGATTTTGCGAGGACTCAAAGAGCGATACGAAGTGCATCACGGCATTCGCATCCAGGATAGCGCGCTCGTGGCCGCGGCCACGCTGAGCGACCGCTACATTACGGATCGCTTTTTGCCGGACAAAGCCATCGACCTAGTCGACGAAGCGGCGTCTCGTTTGAAGATGGAAATCGACTCCATGCCGGTCGAAATCGACCAGGTCGAGCGCAAGTTGATGCAGCTTGAGATCGAGCGGCAGGCGCTCAAAAAGGAGCAAGACCCGGCCAGCAAAAAGAGACTGTTGGCGATCGAAGAAGAGCTCGCGGAACTGAACGAGCAAAAAAGCACCATGAGCGCCCAGTGGCTTCGAGAAAAGGAGCTCATTGGCCAAATCCGGTCGCACAAAGCTCAGGTAGAGGAGCTCAAACTCGACTTGGAGCGCGCGCAGCGGGTGGCTGATTTGGATCGCGCGGCCCGGCTGCAATATGGCGAAATCCCCGCCGTGGAAAAAGCGGTTCAGCAAGCCCAAGCGAAGCTCGACGAGGTGCAGCAAGGCGGCAGCTTTCTCACCGAAGAAGTGACCGACGAGGATATCGCCAACGTAGTGTCTCGGTGGACGGGCGTGCCTGTGTCCAAAATGCTCGAGAGCGAGAAAGAAAAACTGCTCGACATGGAAACGCGCCTTCAGGGCCGAGTCATTGGCCAGAGCGACGCGGTTGTCGCGGTGGCCAACGCGGTGCGTCGGTCGCGGGCGGGCCTTGGCGAAGAGAATCGCCCCATCGGCTCGTTTCTGTTTTTGGGCCCAACCGGAGTCGGCAAGACCGAGCTCGCCCGTGCGCTTGCGGGATTTCTCTTCGATGACGAGCGAGCCATGATTCGATTGGATATGAGCGAATACATGGAGAAGCACTCGGTCGCGCGCTTGATCGGAGCGCCGCCCGGCTACGTGGGGTACGAAGAAGGTGGTCAGCTCACTGAGCCTGTCCGTCGACGGCCTTATTCAGTCGTGCTGTTCGACGAGGTCGAAAAAGCTCATCCCGATGTGTGGAACGTCCTGCTGCAAGTGCTCGATGACGGCCGCTTGACCGATGGTCAAGGGCGTACCGTGGATTTCAAGAACGTGGTGATCATTCTCACGTCCAACGTAGGCTCCCAGCACATTATGTCCATCGACGATGAAGAAGCCATGCGCGCAGCAGTGATGGAAGATCTTCGCGGCGCGTTTCGACCCGAGTTTCTCAATCGGCTCGATGAAACCATCATCTTCCATCGCCTCAGCCGCGAAGACGTGCGCCGCATCGTCGACATCCAGCTCGGTCGCTTCGCGAAGCGGTTGGCTGGCCGAGAACTTTCGATCGAGCTTTCGGACGACGCGAAAGACTTGCTCGCCAATGTAGGCTTCGACCCCACCTACGGAGCTCGGCCCCTCAAGCGCGCCATTCAACAGCATCTAGAAAACCCGCTCGCGCAGGAGCTACTCGCGGGGGTTTATCGCCCGGGCGACATCGTCCAGGTCGGAGCCGAGGGCGGACAACTCACGTTTGGCCGGCAGGCGGGTCCGGAAGATCCAAACGCGACGGAAGACTCAAACGAATCAGCGAAGAAGAAGGAAGATGGGTCGCTCGGAGACGCGGCCATTGAAGCGTAGTCGACGCTGACACCGACCCAGAACCTGACGCCAATCCCGACGCCGACGCCGAACCCGATACCAATACCGATCCTGAATCCGACGCCGACACCGAACCTGACGCCGACGCCGATTCCGATGCCGCACCTGAACCGGGTGCCGAACGCCATTACGATCCTGATCAGATCTAGGATCGGTTTTGTCGGTGCGGATGGGGGATCAGATTCGGGTGCGGCGTCTGGTTCAGGATCGGGATCAGCACCAGAAACGGCGTCGGGATCGGTTCCGGTGTCTGGTTCGGCGTCGGTGTCTGGTTCGGCGTCGGTGTCTGGTTCGGCGACTGGTTCGGCGTCCGTGCTCAGTTAGTTTCGTCGGTTCCGAACGACGGGTACGCGATACGTTCGAGTGAGTTTGCTTGAGCAATCGATTCCAAACGCGTCGCGGATAGCCTGGATGGCGGCCGCGAGCGCTGCGTTCTCGGTTGCGGCGTTGGGAAACGGAGGCAATCGTTCATTGAGGTTCTTACAAATTTTGCCTCTATTTCGCTCGTTTTGTAGCGCCAAGACCAATCCGTTTGCGATTGCGCGCGCGTTGGTGACGTGCGTTTCGTCTACCTTCTCTCTCTGAGACTCGGCAATTTCGCGTGTGATTTCTTCGACAACCCTGTCGTCCGTGAGGTGAATGATCCGCCCCCGGCGGGCGTAGGCTTCCGCGGCGGCCGGGTTGGTTTCCCGCAATACCGTGATTGCGCCGATGCACGACCCTCGCGCGAGCGGTTTTTTGGGAGCGAACGCTTCGCAGGCGGAGCGCACTACGGACGCGACCAGTCGCGGTAGGGCTGGATACCCCAGCTCGAAGCCGCCCCACACTCGTCCTTCGGGCAGCATGTACCAGACGACGGCGGGACCGAGTTGAGCTTTGTAGGCTTTGCCTATCCCTTGGGGATTCACCCGATCCATGTAGAGCGTCATGTCTCCGATCGCCTGCTCGTGGTTGGGTCCGAGGTAGAGCTCGACTCCTCGAACGCTTGCCCGATAGGCGAGGTAGCCCACGCCGATTTTTCCGAGCACCACCCATTTGGCGCCGGCGGTCGTCGCGAGCACGCACCACAGCGCCGCTTCGACTCCCACGGAGCAGCGCGAAAGCTGAAGCGCGGCGGATTTTTCGGATGTTTCGACATCGTCGTTGGGCACCGTGACGGTGCAACCGGACGCGATGCCCAGGGCCAAGACAAAGAACACGATTAGATTGCGCATAACGTCTCACGCAGTCGGTTGATTGATGCGTCGTAGACTGACCAATACTCGGCGAGACGACAAGTCGACACATCGGTTTTAAGGGTGATTTTTTGAATGTTTGCAGAAGAGTTCCGAGCTCGGTCAGAGCTGGGGCCAGAAGGTGTCGGGCAACCCCGTCGTCTGGAGGAGCGCGGCGGTGTCCATGCTGATCGCGACGGATACGTGGATGAGAAATCCGCTCCAGATCGAGCGGGTTTTCATGGCCAGTGTGCCGAGAACCACTCCCGCGATGATCGCGGCGAGCGTTTCGGGCATGGGTTTACCGTAGTGAATCATGCAGTAGGGAACGACCATCGCAAAAATGGCGTGGCTTCCCATCGCGGTGCGCATTTGTTTCAGCCAGTAGCCGCGAAAGAAAAATTCGAGCGAAAAGAACTGCGCGGCGTAGAGCGTTTCCCAACATAGAAAATCAAACCAGCTCCGCGTGGCCTGTTTGTAGAATGGGTAGTAGCTCGAAAACTCGCCCGTGTAACTCACGATGACCACGCAGACGAGCACGACGGTGTAGGCGAAGCCGTAGATCCAGACGTGTTCGTGAAATCCCTGAAGCGACAAGCCTTGGTCGCGAAATCGTTCGCGAACGAGCCGCAGCGCGAGGGCGGGAATCAGGAAATAACAGAGTACTCGCCAGCCGGCCCACCAGGTGAGCTCGTAGAGGCGCGCGAATGGTGATTCACGGAGGCTTTGCCATACTGTTTCGTCGTCTTCGGAGAGCAGCTCGACGAAGCGCACAAACATGCTCGATGCGCCCAGATATTCCATGAGCGTGAGGCACACCGCGCCGACCACCAGCGCGGCCAATGGTCGATAGTCGTAGCCTCGTCCTTCCTCGGTTCGCCGGGACCGTGCGGCGCGCGATTCGTTGTCCATCGCGCGCCAGGTGTCGAGGAAAAAATTCTTGGGATGGAGCTCGTCAAAGCGTGAGGTCGATTCGGGGCCCGCGTGGAGGCGCACAAAGCCTCGAACGCACAGGAGCGTAGCGAGGCCGATTTGCCCGACGATGAACCACCAGGCGAACTGTCCTGGTTCTGGCGACGCCACCGCCGCGAGCACTCCCGCGCTCGCTAGGACCAACGCGGCGAGAAAAAAATGCACGGTGCGCCACTGAACCGCCTTGCGTGCGGAATCAGTCGCGCTCGATGAATGCGCTGCGTCCGAAGCTGTGCGCTCGGGTCGCACGTGTAGGACGGCTGCGCCTGGTGGGTCGCCGATCTCCGATCCAGAGGTCGTAGGAGCTTTGCGAGCCGTGCTTCGGCGAGCTCGTTTTGCTTTTTTCCTCACCGTTCGCTGCTTTCTCGTGCCTGCGCCGAGCAAAAACCGAGGCCGGAGCGTTGCACGATTCGAGAAACCCTCAAGTGGGGACGAGAATCGATTGATCCTAGGGGCCTTCGCTTGGCACCCTACTAGAGGATGACTGGCTACAAACCTCCGCCGCCGCGCCGCGCCGCGCCGCCACCGTCGCCCCCGGTTGCGGACGATGCGTCTCGTCTGCGGCGCCCGCCCCCGGCGCCTCCGTCTCCGCCGGTCGCACCACCCATTGCTCGACCCGCTGCTCGACCCGCTGCTCATCCTCGGGCGGCGCCTCCCCCGGCCGTTCCTTCTTCAGCCGGGGCGCCTCCTCCTTTGCCGGCACGAAAACCCACACCGTCGTCGCAGCCTGTTCCCCAAGCGGCTCGAGCGCGCGATGCGTTGGCCGAGTCCGCGATGCGACTTCGCGACGAGCAGCTGCGGGCTCGCGTCGTGTTTTTTGAACCAGATCAAGAGACAAACGCCGAGCTCGACGCCATCACAGCGCGCGTGATCGCCGATTTGCAGCAGCTTCAGCAAGTAGGCCTTCAGGAAACGAAGCCCATCGATCCCCAGGCCGCAGAAATTGAGCTCATCGCCCATTTGCGCAAGCTTATGGAGAAAATGATTTCTCCGCGTCGCGAGACTTTCGTGCTGCATAAGATCGAGCAAATTCAGCGGCGCATCGCCAAACTGTTTATTGCGTCGTTCATTCATGCGGATGCTGGCGAAGGCCAGTCTCGTGAGCGGCGGGTGTTTCGACACGGCGATGAGGCGCTGGTGCACGTGCTGCGAGTGCACGAATCCGTGCTTGTCGGTGAACTTGATACGCTTCGCTACGGTGACGAACGCGTGAAAAATGTGGCTATTGAGCAGTTGCGTAAGTTTCAGCGCAAGCTCATCAACGAACAGCTCACACGCAGCAAGCCCGACCTGGAGCGCATTCTGGCGATCTACCGCGACGTACTTTCGGATTTTTTCCTCAAGTACTTTCCCGTTAGCATCGGCGAGATGTGCTGGGAGGTGGTCCGCGAATCGCAGGTGGTCTATATGGACGCGTTCTCATACAAGATTGGCGAGATGTCGTTTCCGGCGTTTCGCGCCGTGTTTGAGCGTAAGTTTCTCGACCATCTGCTGAGCGCGCTGCAGGAACCGCTCGCGGACCGGCTTTCGACCGATCCCGGGGGAAACTTTCGAGAGGAAACCCTCCACTTTGCGGCCGACCCTCGCGTCTACGCGGAGATTTGCGCGGTGAGCTGCAACGCGTTTTATGAATACCTCCATGGCGAGGGGTTTCTCGACCTGCCGGTGACTTGGCAGCGCCACGTGCTGGATGGATAGGTGTCGTTGACGCGACGCAGCATAAACGTTTGGATTTCCATGGGTTGACACCCTTCGACGCTCCCCCCAAGCTCGTAAGAGGCTCAAGTTCTGATTTTGGTTGGGCCTTGTTTTGGTCGGGCCGCCTTGAGGAGAGGGGAGCGCGCCGCGCGCGAACGCACGATGCACCGTCGCAAACCTGAATGGTTAAAAGTTCGGTTGCCGACTGGCGAAGGCCAGGCGCAGTTCGTCGAGCTCAAGCGAAAGTTTGAGCAGCTCGACCTCCACACGGTGTGCGAAGAGGCGCGCTGCCCCAATATTTTCGAGTGCTGGTCCGAGGGCACCGCGACGATCATGATTCTTGGCGAAACATGTACTCGTGGCTGCCGATTTTGCTCCGTGAACACAGGCGACCCGGCGGGGGTTGTCGATCCTCGGGAGCCAGAAAACACCGGACGCGCGCTCGCGCAGATGAACCTTGCCTACGTCGTGGTGACGATGGTCGATCGCGATGACCTTCTGGATGGTGGTGCGAGCCACGTGGCGACCACGATCAGGCGCATCAAACACCACGCGCCAGAACTTCTGGTGGAGACGTTGCTGGGCGATTTTCAGGGCGTTCGGCGAGATGTGGAAACGGTCATCACGCGTGGCCGCCCGGATGTGTTTGCCCACAATGTCGAGGTGGTGCCGCGGCTGCAACGAACGATCCGCGATGCGCGGTGTTCGTGGGAGCGGTCGATCGAGGTGCTCAAGTGGGCCAAGGAAGCGGGTTCGGGGATCACCAAGTCGTCGCTCATGGTGGGGATTGGCGAGAGCGAACAGGAAATGCTGGACGCGATGGAGGAGCTTCGCGCGGCCGATGTAGACGTGCTGACGGTGGGTCAGTATCTGCGGCCGACGACCAAACACGCCGAAGTCCAGCGGTACGTGGAGCCAACCGAGTTCGAGCGTTACCGACAAGCCGGGCTCGCGATGGGGTTTTCGTTCGTCGCATCCGGCCCCCTCGTGCGATCCAGCTACCGTGCCGCAGAAGCGTTTCTGCGCGGAGCCCTCGCCGCCAAACCGCAGGAAGCATCGCTTCTCGCCGATCGTTACGGCCGAAAAAAACAGCTCAACGTGATATGAATAGTTAGGAACACACGATCTAGGACGCGCGCCATAGGAAGAGACGGAATGCATACGCCCGAGGAGCCGGCACCCACGAATATGCCTGACGCGCTGCGTGCGCACGGCGTGTTTCGTGTGCTTGGGGACGAGGGGCGGGCTGATTCCGCGACCGATCCCAAGCTGCCGCTGCAGTTGGTGCAGGATATCTACCGCGCGATGGTGCGCACGCGGGTCATCGACCAGCAGCTCGAGCGGCTCCAACGACAGGGGCGCATTGGGTTTCACATTGGTTCCGTAGGTGAAGAGGCGTGTATTCTTGCGTCCGCGGCAGCGCTTCGGCCCACCGATTGGCTGCTGCCTTGCTACCGCGAGTTTGGCGCGCTGCTGTGGCGCGGGTTTCCTCTGCAGACGTACGTCGACAACATGTTTGGCAATATCGACGACCCGGTCCAGGGTCGGCAAATGCCCGATCACTACACGGGGCGCAAATACCGTTTTGGCTCTGTAAGCTCGCCCATTGGCACGCAGATGACCCAGGCGGTCGGTATGGCGTGGGCGGCGAAGAAGAAAGGTCGCGATGAAGTTGTGGGTGTGTTTTTTGGAGATGGTGCGACGAGCTCGGCCGACTTCCATACCGCGATGAACTTCGCGGGCGTATTTGAAACGCCCACGCTCTTTCTTTGCCGCAACAACCGCTGGGCGATCAGCCTGCCCAGCGAACAACAGACCGCCGCGGCGACGTTCGCTGAAAAAGGCGTTGCCTACGGCGTTCATGGAGTTCGCGTGGACGGCAACGATGCGCTCGCTACCTATAGGGTCGTCCGCGAAGCCGCCAATCGCGCCCGCGCGGGAGGAGGCCCGACCCTGATCGAACTGATGACCTATCGAGTGGGCGGTCATTCAACCTCCGACGACCCTCGGGCGTATCGCGTCCAAGATGAAGTCGAACGCTGGCGACGCATCGACCCAATCAAACGTCTGCGAGAGCACTTGGTGCGCCAACACGCTTGGGATGAGGCACGCGAGCGCAAGCTCGTAAGCGACACCGAGCAGGAACTCAAACGCTGTATTGAGGCCAGTGAAGGTAAAAAGCCGCCGCCCATTGAGTCGATGTTTGAGGGAGTATTTGACAGGCAGCCATGGCACCTGCGCGAGCAGCAGGCGCAATGCGTTTCCGGGCCGCGAGCGAAGGCTAGGCACTAGGCACTAGGTGGAGAGTCGATGACGGAGATGAACTTGGTCCAAGCGATCAACGGCACCCTGCGGTCAGAGATGCAGGCGAATCCCGACGTGATCGTTTTGGGGGAAGACGTGGGCAAGGTCGGGGGCGTATTTCGCGTGACCCAAGGGTTGATCGACGAGTTTGGCGCCGACCGGGTGATCGATACCCCGCTTGCGGAAGGCGGGATCATCGGCACTGCGATCGGGATGGCGCTCTACGGGATGCGCCCGGTGCCCGAGATTCAGTTCGCGGATTTTATTTTTCCCGCGTTCGATCAGATCGTCAGCGAAGCGGCCAAGTTTCGCTATCGGTCGGGTGGTGAATACACCGTGCCGATGACCATTCGCGCGCCAGTGGGCGGAGGCATTCGCGGAGGCCACTACCATTCCCAATCGCCGGAGGCGCTATTCATTCATACCGCAGGGCTCAAAGTGGTGTGCCCATCCAATCCGTACGACGCCCGGGGGCTCTTGCGCAGCGCGATTCGCGACAACGATCCGGTGCTCTTCTTCGAACCCAAGCGTGTGTATCGCGCGGTGAAAATGGACGTCCCAGAGGACGACTATGCAATCCCGCTCGGAGAGGCCAAGGTTGTTACCGAGGGTAAAGATGTCACGGTGATCGCCTGGGGCGCGATGCTTTTTGAAGCGATGGCCGCGGCTCAAGAAGCGAGCGCCCAGGGGGTGCAGGCGGAGGTGATCGACCTCCGGACGCTGTGGCCAGTGGATATCGACACCATCACCGAAAGCGTGGAGAAGACGGGGCGCGTTGTGATTGTGCATGAAGCGCCCAAAGCGTGCGGGTTTGGGGCAGAGCTTCTTTCGTTGATCACCGAGCGCTCATTTCTCAGCTTGGAGGCGCCGCCGCTGCGGGTAACTGGCTGGGATACGCCGTTCCCCTATACCCTAGAGAACGAGTATCTCCCGCTCCAACATCGAATCACTCCTGCGATTTTGGACACCGCGCGATACTAGCGCTCGTATTGGCGTGTACCGATATGTTTGAGTTCAAGCTACCTGACATTGGCGAGGGCGTTTCCGAAGGTGAGATCGTCGCCTGGCATGTTCGCGAGGGTGATCGCGTGGCCGAAGACGATCCGATGGTCGAGGTAATGACCGACAAAGCCACGGTGACCATTGGCGCGCCGCGAGCGGGTACGATTGTGGGCATTCGATTTTCGGCGGGCGAGGTCGCCCAAGTGGGCCATGTAATCGTATCGATCGCGCCTTCGTCCGATTCCGCCGCGCGCGCTCCCGCTGCTGCCTCTGCAACTGCCGAACCCGATTCAGCGCCGCCCAAGAAACCGCCCGTAGCGTCCGCGGTGGGCGATATCCGAGATGGATTGCCCGGAGTTGCGGCGTTTGCGGCGTCGACTGCTGAGCCCGGCGCGGCCCGCGGTGCCAAGCCTCTCGCTACGCCCGCGGTAAGAAAACTGGCTCGGGATTTGGGTGTGGACTTGAGCCAAGTTCCTCCCTCGGGTCCAGGGTTGCGGATTACGAAAGCAGACGTCGAATCGTTTTCCGCTCGCGCGGCGTCGGCGGTCGCATCATCGAGATCTGCGGCAGAGACGTCGGCCGCTCCATCGTCGTCAACTCCATCGTCGTCGGCCCCATCGGTGTCAGCCCCATCGGTGTCAGCCCTGTCGGGGGCAACCCCATCGTTTGGAACGGAAGAACGGCGTGAGCCGTTTGTCGGAATTCGCCGCAAGATTGCGGAGCGCATGCGCCTCGCCAAAGATACAGCGGCGCATTTTACATTCGTGGAAGAGTGCGCGATGGACCGACTGATCGACATTCGATCGCGCCTCCGTCAAGACGCCGCGGCGCACGGCGTAGAGCTCAGCTATCTGCCGTTCGTGGTGAAGGCCGTTGTGTGGGCGCTGCGCGACTATCCCGTGTTGAGCAGCACGCTCGACGTAGAACGAGGCGAGCTCGTGTATCGCGCGGGCTGCCACATCGGTATCGCCGCGGCAACAGACGCGGGACTCGTGGTTCCTGTGATACGTGATGCGGACCAGCGCTCGCTGCTGGACATTGCGCGCGAAATCAGTCGTCTGAGCGCAGCCGCCCGCTCCGGGGCCCTGAGTCGCGATGAACTGACAGGCTCGGTATTCACCATCACGTCGCTCGGCAAGCAGGGCGGCCTTCTCGCGACCCCGATCATCAACGTGCCCGAAGTCGGCATTTTGGGCCTGCATCAAATCAAAGAGAAACCCGTGGTGCGCGACGGATCGATCTGCGTGGGCCAAGTGATGCTGGTGTCGCTCTCGTTCGATCATCGCGTCGTCGATGGGCACGTCGGCGCAGCGTTCGCCTACGAAGTCATCGGCTATCTACAGAACCCCGAGCGCTTCTTCCTCAACGCAGTCTAGAGCAGTGGCCTTTTGGCCTGATCGCGGCTGGACTAGGGTCCTTCGGACCCGTACTGCGTCCAGACCTGTGCAGCTCCACGGACGTACGTCCGCTCCGCCTTGCACAGCTCCAGCCGCAACAACCTCCTCGCTCTCTCCCTGCGAAAGGCCCGGAGCCTTCCTCAGTCGTTCGCTGTGGGGGCGCTCGCGCTCAGACCAAAATTCCACCGCTCTATGTGGGATGCGACTTGCGTCTCAATCAACCAATTCGATCACTGGCTCGGCTTCGGTGCTCGATGGGTTGATCGAAATCACGCAGCGTAAAGACATCCGACGAACCCCTTGGCACCCATGTCACGTGCGTCCTGGCGGGGGAGCTGTGTTGTCTGGAGGGTTTGAGGCAAACCCTCCCCCCCGCGGGTACGACCCGCGCGTGTCCCCCACCCGACTCCGGCCGCTCTCGCGGCCCCCCCACCGCGCAGTGGCGGGGCCCCAGTAGGAAACCACCAGGCACCCATGTCACGTGCGTCCTGGCGGGGGAGCTTGGGTGAATCGTCGGGGATTGTATCCCCGACGAGAGGGTCTGGGTGCCAGACCCTTAAGGTAAGGTGAATGGCGTTCCGGGGTAGGTTTTTGAGTCGTCGCAGCTGGTGGCAACGAACCGGTATTCGCCTGCTTTGACTTCCGGACAATCGGAGCAGGGGCATTGAGGTTTGCCTTGGCGGGCGAGCCACGGGTCGGGTTCGAGTTCGGCGCCGGGGACCAGTTCGAGGCAGGGTTTGGCAGACGCGCCGCAGGCATCGGTGAGCAGCAGAGGGGTGTTTGAAAGTGCGCGCCAGCCGGTTTTGGTTTTTTGCTCGATGCGGGCGGTCCGTTTGAGGCGGGCTTCGTGTTCGGCGCGGTCTTTTAGCCCCAGCACCCGAAGGCGTATCTCTACCGTCCGATACCGAGACGGCGTGCCGGTCAGCGCGATGCGCGCTTCGGCGTCGCCTTTCAGCTTCCCGTTTGACCGAGTTCTGTTTGATTGGTTGGCCGTTGAAGGGTCCCCGGACGAGTGGGACGACGACGGCGGCCCGCCACATGCCCCGCAACCGGTCGCGACCAAGCACCACATCACTACGACGCGACCGACGTTCATGCGACACCGATGTTCATGTGACCGATGTTCATGTGACGGAGCCTAGCGCGTTCGATGCTGCGTTTCAGTGACCCGATGCGGGCGAACGTTGCGCCGGGCATGACCTCCGGGCACAGTGGAGCGGCGTGGCCCGCGGTCTTCGATCCACCTTGCTGAACTGGTACGATCGCAACCGGAGAGACTTGCCGTGGCGGCGTACGCGTGATCCTTACGCGATCTGGGTATCCGAGGTGATGCTGCAGCAAACGCGCGTGGACACAGTGATTCGCTACTACGATCGGTTTTTGGATCGATTCCCGACCGCCGCAGCGCTGGCGAATGCCGACGAAGATGACGTCATGGCGATGTGGAGCGGGCTTGGTTACTACCGGCGTGCGCGGATGTTGCACGCAGGCGCGCGGGAGGTCACCGCGCGGTACGGCGGTGTTGTTCCCGAGGCTGCGGTCCAGCGGCGCGCCCTCCCCGGGGTTGGGCGATATACCGCAGGAGCCATCGGGAGTATCGCGTTCGATCTGCCAGAGCCGATCGTAGATGGAAACGTCGCGCGGGTGTTTGCGCGGGTGCTGGAGATCGACGCGCCGATTTCAAAGCCCGACGCGCAGCGTCGTTTTTGGTCTGAAGCCGAGCGACTGGTTCGAGGTCCACGCCCGGGTTCCTTGAATCAGGCGTTGATGGAGCTCGGCGCGACTGTGTGCACACCCAGGCAGCCAACGTGCGCCGAATGCCCGATACGGAGTTTTTGCGGAGCGTTTCGGAGCGGGCGAACCGATGCGCTTCCGGTCATGCCACCACGCCGCGATCCCGCGCGCCAGGAGCTCAGCGCCGTCGTCGCGAAACGAGGAGAGCACATCTGGCTCGCGAAGAGCACGGGCGGGCTTTTTGGGGGGCTGTGGGGTGTTCCGATGGTCACCCGTGACTCCGGCGTGCGCGATTCAGCAAAACACGCGCTGCGCGAAGTGGGGCTTCAAGGCCGAGTGTCGATGGAGCCAGCGGGGCACGTCGAACATCGCTTGACCCATCGTTTGATGGTGGTTGCGGTGTTTCGGGCAACCGCGGTTCGCGTGCGAGCGCGTTCGAGAAAACCTGCGACCGCCGTGCTTCATGCGGCGAACTCGTTGCACGAACTTGGGGTATCCAGGCTAACGCGCAAAATCATCGACGCGGCGAACGGCTCGTGAGGATGGTTTGTGGACGTCTTGCCTATTGCGCGCCGGCGTCTTCGGTGCTTGCGTCGGCCGCTCCCGCGTCCATCGCGACGCCGGAGCTTGCGCCAACGACGGACCGAATCCATCCGAGCACGCACGCCTGGTCATCATCTGATAGGGCTGCGCCCAGCGGCATGCGGGAACCGCAGGGTGGCGAGTCTTGAAGTTTGATATAGAGCAGGCTGTTTTCCGGCGTCGTCTCGTCGATGAGAGGTAGTCCATCGCAGTCGTCAGACGCTGCCACGCCGACCAAACGACTCTCCAATCCGCTGGCTTCTAGAACCAACCCGGCCTGTGGTGCGACGGAACCATGGCAACCTGACGCTGCGCATTGCGCTTCGCTCGCCAAAATTTCCATCACCGCGCGGTCGCATTGTTCAAGCGCGCCGCTGCCGAGTTGAAATCGTTCTGGGTCACTGAGCGAACCTGGACAGCCGACGAGCGCGAGCGCCGCGACTACGGCCTGACAAAAAGCGAGTCTCATGTACCTACCCGATAGTAGCCCGATACCCCAGAAATGGACATCTTTGAGGCTAAGAGAAGCGACGGTGCCCCAAAAACAGCCCTACCTAGCTGCGCGCGCACAGCTGTTGGTTTGGTTTGGCGTCGGTGTAAGTAGTTGAAATTGCGAGCTATCTCTGCGAAGGCTGCCGCAGCGCTGGATCGAAAGCGCGGTGGCTTGGCCGTTCGCATTTTCGTAGATGACCGGTCCTGACTTTAGCAACACGCTCGTGAATGATGGCATGCCCTGGGGTGGTTCGAGACCGTAGACCAACGCGTCGATGAGACCGGTTTCGGTGGGGGTGTCGCCCCGACGAATCGATGTGCCTTGGTAGAATGCGACGGCGGCGGTTCCAGGGCGGCGGAGCACAGAATCAAGGGTTCCGTCGAAAGGTTCTGGAAGCTGTTGAAGCGCGTTGGTGGAGCCATCGGAGTCGAGACGTAGACGTCCGCCTGCATCGGTCGGCACAGCGTCGAGAAACGAATGGGCATCGACATGCGCGAGGCCGGTTTGCCCATCGAAAAACGCCAGCGAGTACCCCGTCATTCGCGCGCCAGGAACGTCGGATTGGAGATCGACGTACTGTCCGGTGTTGCCCGGTTCAGATTCGAGTTCTTCGATGCGCATGTTGACGACGACTACGGGCACCGACACTTGGTTTCCGGCGCGGTTGCGGAGCACCATGTTGTGTTCGCGAATCGGCGTTTCGTCTTTAACTGGACCGACGACGAGTGTCCCTCCGGCGGCTCCTTCTGGCGCTTGCCGAAATTCTTGAGCGACTCCTCCAATCGAGACCTCGAGGAGCGAGTCGAGCCCTGCGCCCATCACCGTGGTGGTCCCACCGTGGACCAAGAACGAGTACGAGAGGCTATTTACTGTGAGCGTTCCGTCGGTGACTGGTTGTTGGCCGTTTCCGAGGGGAGCCCCGGAGCCTACCTGGCTCCCACCAGCATTGCGCCCACCCTCCTCCAGCGAGCAACCGAAGGAGCCGAACGCCAACAGCATCACCAACACAGAACGCACGCTTCGAACCTTACCGCACCAACCATGCTGCTCAAGGCAGCTTTACTCACCCCGAACGGGCTACTCCGAGAGACAGTGCTTAACCCCAAAACCTCAATTGCCCAAACGAAATGCCCACGGAATGACGAACCCCCGAGTCGATTCGGCTTGTCAGACTATCCGAGTGGCTTGAGCACGATTTCTTTGGCGTGTCTCCACATCTCGCCGCGGGCGTTCCAACCAACCCAAGAAACCTCAGCTTGCTCAAAATCGAGCAGGGCCACGCCGGTGATCGAGTCGATTCCCAACGCGCCAACGTTGACTGTCGTCAATCCAGGAAATTCACGAATCATGGGAATATGCGTGTGTCCGAACATCACCAGTTTGAGGTCCGCACGAAGCATGAGCTCCCGTAGAGTGGGAATCGCTTGCAGAGCGTAGCCCTTGGTTTCAGGGCGCAGATCGGCCATGTCGTCCTCGCCGATTCCGTGGCAAAGCATCACGGTTCCAATGGGAGTAGACATTTCTTTGGTTTTTGGGAGGCGAGCCAAGTATTCGACGGTATCGTTGGTGAGATTCTCCGATGCATGTGGCAAGGCGGCGGGTCGCTCATCCTCCAGAAACCAGCGTTCGTGATTGCCGGCCACGACGGTCGCTCCGGCCGAACGCAGAAGTTCGCAGCAGCGGTTTGCATCGCCAGGGCCATCGATGATGTCGCCGACCGCACAGACAATATCGCACGGCTCCTGCTCAATGAACTCTAAGGCGCGCGCAAGTTGCTCATCGTGCGCGTGGATGTCTCCGATGACGGCGGCCCGCCGAACTATCGGTCCGTCAACCACGCTTGCATCCTAGCGCTCGCTGGTCGGCCTGCCCACCGTGAGGTACATCCACGACCATGCTTGATCTTCGTTATACCGTCGACCACCCCGACGAAGTCGCGCAAGGCTTGACGCGGCGCGGCGAAGGCGGCCGAGATCTTGATCAGCTCGCCGAGTTGTCAGCTTCGCGTCGCGCCAAAATCACGGAATCCGAAACGCTGCGGGCCGAGCGAAACGTGGCGAGTGATGCCATGGCGCGGGTCTCTGACAAGAAATCCGAAGAGTTTCAAAAGCAAAGGGAAGCGCTTCGCTCGGTGGGCGCACGGATCAAGGAGCTTGAATCTGAGCTCAAAGAGATCGAGAGCGCGCTCAGCGCGTTGCTCCTCACGCTACCGAACCTGCCCGCGGACGACGTTCCGGATGGGCTGTCGGAAGAGCAAAACGTCGAAGTTCGAGTGGGCGGCACCCGACCCGAGATGGCGTTTGCCCCCAGAGATCACGTCGACCTTGGTCTCGCGCTCGGCATGATGGATTTTGAGCGCGCGGCCAGAGTTCACGGCTCTCGGTTTGTGGTGCTTCGGGGAGCCGGGGCGCGGCTTACTCGCGCGCTCATGCAGTTCATGCTCGACGTGCACATCGACCGGCATGGCTATTCCGAAGTTTGGTCTCCGGTGTTGGTCAAGAGTTCAGCGATGCTGGGGACCTCGCAGCTTCCCAAGTTTGCCGACGATGCGTTTCGGATTGCTCAGGAGCCGCACCACGCCGAAGCTTCCCCCGGGGATTCGTCGGAACAGGCTCAAGACGTCTATTTGGTGCCCACGGCTGAAGTATGCATCACCAATCTCCACGCAGGCGAAATCCTGGACGCTGCCGAACTGCCGAAGGCGTATTGTGGGTACACGCCGTGCTTCCGGCGTGAGGCTGGTAGCTACGGAAAAGACACTCGCGGCATGATTCGCGTGCATCAGTTCGATAAGGTCGAGCTCGTGCGGTTCTGCACGGAGCAGGATGGTCCCGCTGAGTTCGAACGGCTGACCGAACACGCAGAAACGATTCTCAAGTTGCTCGGTCTGCACTACCGGGTGATGGCGCTCTGCGCGGGAGACCTCGGCTTTCAGTCGCGGAAGACCTACGACCTCGAAGTATGGCTTCCCGCGCAAAATCGCTATCGTGAAATTTCGAGCTGCTCATGGTGCGGTGATTTTCAGGCACGTCGTATGAAATGCCGCTACCGACCCGCTCCCAAAGAAAAGCCTCGGTTCGCACATACGCTCAACGGTTCGGGACTCGCGATCGGACGCACGCTGGTGGCGTTGCTCGAGCAGAACCAACAGGCGGACGGATCGGTACGCTTGCCCGAAGTACTTTGGCCATATATGGGCGGCGCACGGTCGCTCGTTCCGTGAACGTTCACATTCGCGAGGACGTTCCGCTCGCGCCCCTCACCAGCTTGGAGCTAGGAGGGCGCGCGCGCTATTTCGTCCAAGCGACAGACGAAGCCATATTGGTGGAAGCTTTGCGGTGGGCCAATGCGCGAGGCGTGCCCACCGTGATTCTCGGAGGTGGCACCAATACGATCGTTCCCGACGAAGGCTTCGACGGGCTCGTGCTGCATATGACCATGCGAGGACGCCGAATCGATCGCGGGCACACCGTCAGCCAAGCGGACGTGTCGGTGGCGGCGGGAGAGCCCTGGGATGAGTTCGTGGGGTGGGCGGTGGACAACGACCTGGCCGGTATTGAGTGCCTGTCGGGCATCCCGGGGACCGCTGGGGCGACACCGATTCAGAACGTGGGCGCGTATGGCCAAGAAGTCGCCGAAACGATCAATGGGGTTCGTTGCATCGACCCGCGGAGTTTGGCCGAGCGTACGTTTGATCCTTCGGAATGCGATTTTTCTTACCGAGACAGCGTGTTCAAACGCGACATCGAACGCTGGGTCGTGGTGGAAGTCAGGTTTCGTCTTCGGCCGCAAGGGGAGCCCACCATCAAGTATCCGGAGCTCTCGCGCGCGCTATCACGGCGGTCGCCGACCTTATCCGAAACGCGCCAGGCGGTGCTGACGCTTCGTCGCCGCAAGTCGATGGTGCTCGATCCCGACGACGCCAACCGCCGCTCCGCGGGTTCCTTTTTTCTCAACCCCGTCGTGTCCGAAGAGCGCGCCCGTGAGGTGGTGGAAAAAGCGCTGTCTCTGGAGCTGGTCGACGATCCCGTCGCCGTCCCGATCCACCGAACCGCGGGCCGAGCCAAAATTTCAGCGGGCTGGTTGATCGAGCAATCCGGTCTGACGAAAGGTACGAGGCGAGCACATGTAGGGATTTCTGACCGACACGCGCTTGCCTTGGTGCATCACGGCGGAGGCACCACCGCCGAATTGCTCGAGTTCGCGCGCGAAGTGCAGGAGCGCGTACGAGAGCGTTTTGGTGTGCTCTTGGTGCGAGAGCCGCGATTGCTCGGGGATTCAAAGAGGAATGTCTGAGGTGGCCCAAAAAAGTCTTGGCGGCGCATTCGGGATCCCTTAGTTTGAAATAAGGGATGGTTGTACGAGCTGTTGTTGGAAGCTTGATCGTAGTCGGCACATTGACGATGACTGCGAGCCAAGCAAACGCCCAGCCGCCCTTCATGACCGCGCACACCGCGCATCGCGTGGCGCGGCCGACTGCGGATATTGAGCAGGCCCCTCCGTCCGAGACCAACGCCGAGTTTTCGGTTTCGGACGATGTGAGCTTGAACGACGTACCTTCGTCCTACGCGAGGATCGTCGAACAACTTGAGTCGGTCGCGGCGGTACGCGTCGCCTCCCGCATCTTTCTCCGCGGCGTGTCGCTCGCTGGCTCAACCGAAACAGAAAACAAAAACGCCCAGCTCGACTTCCGCGTCCGCCCCCGCTCGACTGGGGGAGCCTTGTTACAAATCCGCTGCTGCTTCTAACTCGAGGAGCGGCCTTTTGGCCTGAGCGCGGCTTACCTCCTCGCTCTCTCCCTGCGAAAGGCTCGGAGCCTTCCTCAGTCGTTCGCTGTGGGGGCGCTCGC
>JANQQS010000057.1 GCA_028284955.1 Myxococcota bacterium
CCGACTCGCGGGTCTGGTCCGCGTCGCCGCGCGTTGTTCGTCATCGAAATAGCTTGGCTATTCCTCTTCCTCTCGCCTTCGTCGACACGGACCATCCTCCGCGATTCAAAATCAGTTTAAGCCGTGGGCGATCTAGCGTGCACGAGCGACGATTTATCGTCCGACGCGGTCAGCCGTTCTTTTGGGCGAAGCTCTTCATGAAGCCAGTGAGCTTTTCGATTTCTTGGGGGCCCATGGCGTTGTACATCGAGATGCGGATGCCGCCGACTGAGCGATGGCCTTTGGTGTTGACCATGCCTTCCGCGGCTGCATCGGCCATGAACTTCTTTTCGAGCTCTTCGCTGGGTAGCGTAAAGACGACGTTCATCACCGATCGCGATTCGCGCTCCACGGGGCATCGATAAAACCCTTCGTGCTCATCGATGCAGCCGTAGAGCATGTTGGCTTTCTTTTGGTTTCGCGTTTCCATGGCCGAGGCGCCGCCGTTTTCTTTGACCCACTGAAGCACGTTGCGAACCATATAGATGGTGAACGTGGGCGCGGTGTTCTGCAGCGAGTTGTTTTCCGCGATGAACGAATAGCGGAAAATCTTTGGCACCTTCGTGCTCGCGGCTTCCAGCAAATCTTTGCGGGCGATCACCACCGTGATGCCGGCGGGGCCGAGATTTTTTTGGGCGCCGGCGTAGATCAAACCGAAGCGTGAAACGTCGATGGGGCGCCACAGGAAGTCGCTCGACATGTCGGCGACGATGGGCACGCTGCCGGTGTCTGGGAAGGTGTGAAACTGGGTGCCCGCGATGGTGTTGTTCGACGTTAGGTGCACGTAGGCTGCGCCCGAGTCGAGCTCGAGGTCGCTTTGCTTGGGCACCCGAATGAACTTGCCGTCGACCTGTCCGGTGCCTGCCCAGCGCGGCTCGCCCACGATCTCCGCTTCCGCGAACGCCTTCTTGCTCCAGCTGCCGGTGTTGATGTAGTCAGCGCTCTTGCCAGCCGGCAAGAAGTTCATTGGCACCAACGCGAACTGTCCGGTGGCGCCGCCCTGCATGAACAAGATTTCGTGGGTATCGGGCACGGGGACGAGCTCTTTGAGCAAAGACTTCGCCTCTTCGTGCACGGCCGAATACTTCGCGCCGCGGTGGCTGTGTTCCAGCATCGAAATTCCCGAGCCGTCGAAGTCGAGCAGCTCTCGCTGCGCGCGCTCAAGAACCGGGAGGGGAAGGGTGGAAGGACCGGGGCTGAAGTTGATGACGCGACTCATGGCGCGGAGCGTAGCGAGCTCGGTAGGGGATTCAAGGCCAGAGGTTTCAAACGGGCGAGGAGGCTCAGACGGGGATGGATTCGGGGAGGAATTCCCAGCGATTGACGATCTGCTCGTAGCCGATCCAACCGGGTGAAGTTCGATAGGAGCGGACGAGTTTGAATCCGACTTTGGGAAGAAGCCGGTTGGGACCAGGATTGTCGGCTTTGGGTTCGCAGATCAGAAGGCGGAGACCGAACCGCTCGACAAATATAGGAACCGACTGGCGTACCAGTTCGGTGCCGAGACCTTGTGTGCGCCGTGACGGCTCCCATAGGTGAAGATGCATAAAGGCGCTTTTGCCAAAACGAATCTGATTGATGTTGGTGTGGCCGATCAGCGTGCCTTGAGCCTCCCAGCCTAAATAGAAAAACTCGCGTTCAGCATCGGGCGCGTTCATGTCGCGTTGGATAAGCTCGATCCACGCGCGCTTGCGAGGCAGCTTGGCCGGGTCGACGCCCATGTCGTCCAGCGCGGCGCGAGACAGTCCGCGGAAATATGACACAACCTTGGGTGCGTCGTCCCGCGTCATCGGTCGCACTCGAACGGCGTCGTCCATGCTGTGAATGTAGCGGGTTCCTCGCAAGCGGAGAAAGGTGGTCGACGCCAGCATCTGATACTAGCGTCTTTCAGTGTCGGCTTCGCGACAGGAAAAAATCTCACGAACTACTGTTTCGGCGGTGGCGGAATACCTCGCGACATTGAGAGCGGAGGCGAGTCGACAGGGAAGAGCGCTTTCCGTTTATTTGCGGGACATCCTTGCCGCCAATGCATCCGAACTTCGTGAAGCGCGGCGTCCCCGATGGGGCGCGGTGGAGGACGGAAGCGGTTTGGCGATAGCCAGCGCGGACCACGAAGCGTCTCCGGCCAGCGAATAAAGACTCGCGAGCCAGTACGCGGACCAAAAACTCGGCTACGTAGACGCGACAGTGGTCGCGTTGTGCGAACGACTGAGTGAGCCCAAGGTTGCCACGCTCGACAAGCGACGTTTTGGCATCATCCGACCCAAACACGTGTCTCAATTGGCCATCGTTCCGGTGGTATGAGCTCTACGCGTTCGCGAGCAGGGACCTCGCTGCGAATGAGCGGACGGCACTTGCGTCCATGTCCCCCCTATGTATAGTCCGCGCCTGCGCGTCGGCGGGCCCTTAAGGCGACGCGTTCGGGGCTGTAGCTCAGTTGGGAGAGCGCTGGAATCGCACTCCAGAGGTCAGGGGTTCGACCCCCCTCAGCTCCACCGTTTTTTTCGGGAGGGGGATTAACCCCCCTCCCGCCCACTGGGCAGAGCCCAGCGGGACCCACCCTCCCCACCGCTGCGCCTTTGGCTTGCGTCCCCACCGCGGGGCGGCGGGGCCCCGGCAGTACACGACTCGGGCCATCAGAACACACGCACGCATCATGGCGGTGGAGTTCGGGTGACTGTGTTGTTGGGAGGGTTTGAGGCAAACCCTCCCCCCCGCGGGTACGACCCGCGCGGGTCCCCCACCGGACTCCGGTTGCTGTCGCGTCCGCCCCACCGCAATGCGGCGGGGCCCCAGCAGCACACCACTCACGAAACCAGGTCACGTGTCTCCTGGCGGGGGAGCTTGGGTGAATCGGCGGGGTCGTACCCCGACGAGAGGGTTTGGGTGCCAAACCCTCAAACAAAACAGTCTGGCGGGGGCGTTTGGGTGAATCGACGGGATCGTATCCCGACGAGAGGGTTTGGGTGCCAAACCCTCAAGAAAGTACGGTGGAAAGCAGGCCGGACTGTTTGATGGCGTTGGCGAGTGTGTCGTTTGACAGGGGTTCTACGAAGGGGAGTTCGAATACTGCGGAGTCTCGTATCATCGTGCGAAGAACTGCCGCGTTGTCGGAGACGCTGTGATCGTTGGTGATCGTGTTTTGGGTTCGGACGAGTATGATTCCAGCTACTTCGAGGTCTCGCTGGCGGGCCGATTCCCAGTGCGCGAGGGCGTTCGAGAGCACGCCGAGGCGATTGGGTGCGACGATGATGAGCGGCATGCCGAGGGCCGCGGCGAGGTCGGCGATGGTTTCTCCTGCGGCGCGCGTCGCAGGCGGGGGATCTTTGGAGCGTGCGTTGACGGAGAGGGGGACCAGCAGGCCTCCCGCGCCTTCGGCGATAAGGAAGTCGGCGTTGACTTGTATGGCCAACTGACGCACTCGTTCCGCCAGTTGGGATGCGCTTGGGGGCGGCGCAGCTCCGCGGTTTGTGGCGGTGAGGGGAGCCACCGGAGCTTGCTCGCGATAGAGGCCGGGGGCGTTTGCGAGCGAGGGGATTCCGCATGCGTTGGCTAGAGCGGTCGCGTCTTTCGGCTCAGGCGCGCATCCGGTTTCGACTGGCTTGATTGCCGCGACTTGCACTTGAGCCCGGGCGAGGGCACGCGCGAAGCCACGCGCGACGCAGGTTTTTCCCGCATCGGTGGTTGTTGCCGTGATGAAGACGCCCTTCATGACTTTTGCTCAGGCCGCGGATTCTTCACGGTTGGATAAGAGGGAAGGCTCGCAAACGCAGCGAGCAGCCGATCGATATGGTCTCGGGTGTGGGTGGCCATCGGGACGAGCCGAATGCGGGCGGTTCCGGGGGCGACCGTAGGCGGTCGAATCGCCGTGGCGAGGAATCCATTGTCGAATAGAGCGCGAGCGACTGTTGCAGCAACAGAATCGTTTCCGATACGAACGGGTATGATGTGGGTATCAGAAATGATAATATCGTGACCGCGATCGCGTAGACTTGAGCGCAGGTGGGCCGCGTGCTTGAGAAGCTGCGCGCGGGCGTTGTCGGCTTTGGATATGATTTCGAGCGCGCGGGTCGTGGCGCATGCGATCATCGCGGGCGGCGCGGTGGAATAAACGAAGCTTCGCGCTCGCTGTTCGAGGTATCGAATGGTTGGTTCGCGCCCTGTGATAAACGCGCCGCTGAGGCCGATCGCTTTGCCGAGCGTGCCGATGAGTACATCGGGGCGAATTCCAACTTCGGCGCTGAGGCCACGACCGCCCGGGCCGAATACGCCGACAGCGTGGGCTTCGTCTACATAGAGATGCGCTCGATTGTGGTCACATAGTGCGCGAAGCTTTCGCAGCGGCGCTCGGTCGCCGTCCATCGAGAACACGGCATCGGTGACGACCCATGCTTGGCGATGATTGTTTCGGTGCTGGCTGATGAGTCGCTCGAGCTCGGAGTAGTCTGTGTGTGGATAGACGCAGACTTTCGCGCGAGATAGACGACTGCCGTCGATCAAGCTGGCGTGGTTTAGTTCGTCACTGAAAATCACGTCCTCGCGATCTGTGAGGGCGCTGATCGCTCCGACGTTGGCAGCGTAACCGCTCGAAAATAGCAGAGCACGTTCGCATTCGAAGAAGTTCGCGAGAGCCTGTTCGCATTCCCGATGGGCCGCTGTGGTGCCGGAAATAAGGCGAGAGGCACCGGAGCCCAGACCCCATTGGTGGATCGCTTGGATTGCGGCTTCGCGAAGCTCGGGGGAGTTTGCAAGACCGAGATAGTTGTTCGAACAAAAGCAGAGCACATCACGATCGCCAATTCGAACTTCGGGGCCGGCCGTCGACTGAACGGTTTGAGGCGCGCGAAGCAAGTTTCGTTCGGCCAGGTCGTCGAGGGCCATTTGCAGAAACGAGCGAAGGGTCACGGCGCAGGTGTACCGTCTGAAGAAGGCAGGGTCATCTTGATACGGTTTTGCGTTTGCGAAACGTGATGAAAGAACTTCGAGTGAGGAGAGTGCGCGCGTGGGGAGTCCCCTTGCTCTTGGCGGTGGCGGGGTGCGCTCCCATCCCAGCGGGAAGAGTGGATCCGTTGCGAACGTACGAGGCTATCGTGGTGCTTGGCTATCGTCCGCCGACGAACGAACGAGGACAGATCACACCAGAATTGGATGATCGAGTGCGACTCGGGGTTCGACTTTTTCGAGATGGACTCGCGCCGCGATTGGTGATGGCGGGAGGCGCGATTGGCGCGAACGTTACGGAAGCGTACGTCATGAAGAAAAGGGCGATGGAACTGGGAGTTCCGGCACGTCGCGTTCACATGGAATCGGAGTCGACCAGCACGGTCGAGAACGTTCGAGGCGTTGCGTTTCTGATGTGCGACGGAGCGGTAGGGTGCGATACGAGTATTCTGCTGGTGAGCAGCCGGGCCCATGCAGATCGAGCGAAGACGCTGTTTTCGTGCGTTGGGATTCATGCGGATGTGGCGGAAGCTCCGCGTCCGAAGGGCAGGCCGTTTCGATTTACGGAATGGCTGGTGCGGGTGTACTACGGGATTCGTGACCCTTGCCGAAAGCTTCGGAGATACATGAATCGAGATGGAAGAAGTCGGGTTTCACGTGAAACGACAGAAGGATGTACCGCTGGTCAACGTGCGACGCTGGGCTGTCGTCGGCCCAAGCGGTAGCGGTAAGACGACGTTCGCGACTCAGCTCGCCGCGATCTTGAAGCTTTCGGTGCTCGAGCTCGATAGCGTGCACCATCTCCCCGACTGGCGCGCGAATGATGAGAACGTGGCGCGCCGCCAGATCGCGGATTTTCTGTCGCGCCACCAGCGTTGGATCATCGACGGAAACTACGCGAGATATCGGGACGTATACTGGAATCACGTGGAGGCTGTAGTCTGGTTCGACCTGAGCCGACCCCGGGTCATGGCATCGCTCATCGGTAGAAGTCTGCGTCGGCAATGGCGACGTGAAGAACTGTGGAACGGAAATCGCGAGCGTGTCCGGGACGTTTGGTCGCTGGACCCAAATCGCTCTGTATTGACGTCAACTTGGGTCAACCATGCTCGATATCGGCGAGAGTATCGAGAGCTCATGGCGCGCGAACGATCCGAGAGTCGTCGGTGGATGCGCGTTCACTCGAGGTCCGAAGCGAGCGCGCTGTTGGAACGCGCCGGTTGACGGAGATGGGGGACGAAGCGGCGCTCGATACCGAACCCCTGGCGGAATCTGATGCAATGCCTTTGTCGACTGCGAACCTGTCACAAATGCCGATAACTTGCGCGTATGCGTTCGAAATGATCGAAGAATCCAAAAACGGACGCCGATGCGGCACCCGAAGCGGACGCTAACCCCGATGCCGATGCCGATGCTGATGCCGAACCCGACGCCGATGCACCACCGAACGCATTGCTCAACCGACGCCCACGTAACGTCGCTCCGACCAAATGAACACCTGGAAATGATCGAGCAAATACCCACCGAACGTAACTGTTCAGGGGGTCTTCCGAGACCCTCTCGATTGGTGAACTCGGTCCACCAATCTTCACCCCTACCGTAAGAATCGCTTCGCTCAAGCGGATCGAGCTGCCGCTACTTTGCACAAAACCGTTCCTAGTGAGCGAGGAGGTAAGCCGCAATCAGGCCAAAAGATCAGTGCTCTACGCTAGCTCTTGATCTTTGGCGCGGCCTTCTTCGTAGCCTTCGTGGCTTTCTTCTTGGTCGGCTTGGCCGCTTTCTTCGTCGTCTTCTTGGCGGTGGACTTCTTGGCAGCGGACTTCTTGGCAGCGGACTTCTTGGCAGGCTTCTTCTTCGCCGCGCGTTTGGTGGTGGGGCCGCGGTCGCGGCGAAGCTGGAGCAGCTCCTGAGCGCGTTCCTCCGTGATGCTTTCGGGGTCATCGCCGGTCCGTAGCGATGCGTTGGTCTCCCCGTCAGTCACGTACGGACCGAACCGGCCTTGGCGCAAGGTAATCAGTTTCCCCGATACGGGGTCGTCGCCGAGCGTGCGCAAAGGCTCGGCGGCCGCGCGGCGGCGCGATTTCTTCGGCTGGGCGAACAGCGCCAGCGCCTGTTCAACGGTCACCGTGAAAATCTCGTCGTCTCGCTCCAGGCTTCGCTTGTCGTCGCCTTTGACGAGGTAGGGGCCATACCGCCCGTTGTGGGCCACGATCATCTGCCCGTCGCTCGGGTCGGGGCCGACATCTCGGGGCAGCGTCAGCAGCTTGAGCGCGTCCTCGAGCGACAACGTGTCGGGGGACATCGACTTGAGCAGCGAAGCGGTCTTCGGCTTTTCTTTCTTGTCCGGATCAACCGGCCCAAGCTGCACGTAGGCACCAAACCGACCTGCTTTGAGAAGCACGGGCAAACCCGTTTCTGGTTCGGTACCGAGCTCGCGGTCTCCGCTGGGCGCGTTGAGCAGCTCGGTGGCGCGCTCCATGTTCAGCTCGTCGGGAGGAATATCGTCGGGTATGCGCGCGGTGTCTTCCTCGCGCTGAAGGTACGGCCCGTAGCGCCCCACCCGAACCGCGACCTCGCGACCATCGTCATCTTTACCGAGCGGGATGGTATTGATCGCGCGCGCGTCGATTTCTCCAAGCCGCTCGCTGACCATCGCCTGCAGGCCCAAGTCTTCCGCGTTGTCGCGTTCCGGCGCGCTCTGCGCGTTGTCGTTTTCGGGCTCGCCCGCGCCGAAATAGAAGCGACGCAACCAGGGAAGTGATTGTTCGCTGCCTTTGGCGATGGCGTCGAGGTCATCTTCCATCTTGGCCGTGAACGCGTAGTCCACGAGATGACCAAAATGCTGCTCGAGCAGAGTCACCACCGCGAACGCGCGAAACGACGGCACCAGCGCCGACCCTTTGCGCCATACGTAGCCGCGGTCCTGAATCGTGCTGATGATCGACGCGTAGGTCGACGGGCGCCCCACCCCGAGCTCTTCCAATCGGCGCACTAGCGATGCTTCAGTAAACCGTGCAGGCGGCTGGGTTTCATGGCTCTGGGGCGTAAAGGCTTTGCCCTGCAGCGCGTCGCCTTCTTTGAGCGGCGGAAGATGCTTCTCGCGATTTTCGAGCTCGGCGTTCGGGTCATCGCTGCCTTCGACATACGCGCGCAAGAAGCCAGGAAAGGTGATGGTGTTGCCCCGCACCGAGAACTCCACCTTCTGCCCGTCTGCGGTTTGCCCCGCGATCTTGACGAGCAGGCTCTGGCCGCGCGCATCGGCCATCTGCGAGGCCACCGTCCGCTTCCAGACGAGCTCGTAAATCCGCGCTTCATCCGGGCTCAGGGATCGCTGGACGTCTTCGGGCTTACGAAACGTTTCGCCGGCCGGACGAATCGCCTCGTGAGCCTCCTGCGCGTTTTTGACTTTCTTCGCGTAAATGCGCGGCGCTTTGGGCACGTAGTCGTCGCCGTAAAGCTCCTGGATATGGCTCCGCGCCGCCGACAACGCCGCTTCGGAAAGCGTCGTGCTGTCGGTACGCATATACGTGATGTAGCCGTTTTCGTAGAGATGCTGCGCCGCGCGCATTGTGCGGGCCGCGGAAAACCGAAGCTTGAGCCCCGCCTCCTGCTGCAAGGTCGACGTCATGAAGGGAGCCGATGGCGTGCGTTTGTAGGGCTTGGTCTCGACCGAAGTCACCTTGAACTGCGCCGACTTGAGGGCTTCCGAAAGCGCCCGCGCGCGCGTCTCGTCGAGATGAACGACGTCCGTTTTCGATAGCGTTCCCGTCTCGCCGAAGTCTTTTCCGGTCGCCAATCGAACATCATCAATGCGCGCTAGCCCGGACTGAAACTCAGCCCCCGCCTGAGTCGCAAACGTCGCGTCAATGCTCCAATACTTCGCGCTCCGAAAACGCATTCGAGCGCGCTCTCGGTCCACCACGATACGCGTCGCCACGCTCTGCACCCGCCCCGCCGACAAACGCGGCATGACCTTTTTCCAGAGCACTGGCGAGACCTCGTACCCGTAGAGGCGGTCCAAGATCCGCCGCGCTTCCTGCGCGTCCACCAAATGTCGGTCGATGTCTCGCGGCGCGTCGATGGCCTGCTGAATCGCCTTCTTGGTAATCTCGTGAAAGACCATCCGCTTGACGGGCACTTTGGGCTTGAGCACCTCGAGCAAATGCCAGGCGATGGATTCCCCCTCGCGGTCTTCATCGGTCGCGAGCAAGAGCTCGTCGGCCTCCTTGAGCAGCTCGCGCAGCTTCGTGATGTGAGGCTTTTTGTTGGGGTCGACGATGTAGAGCGGCTTGAACTCGTTTTCGACGTCGACGCCGAGGCGCGCCCAAGGAAGCTTCTTGAACTTGGGGGGGACATCCGCGGCGCGCTTGGGAAGATCGCGCACATGCCCAATCGACGATTCCACCACGTAGCCATCCCCCAAAAACCCCGCGATCGTGCGAGCTTTGGCAGGAGACTCAACTATGACAAGCGACTTCGTGGTCATGGGGGTTGTCGACATGGGGTACGTCGAGCAGGGGCCGCGAGCTCGTCCGCCTCGCTGCCAGGACACCGATAGTGAGCCAACTCATGACTCATCGCCCACAAAACCGCAAATGGCTTCGAAACTACTGAAGAACTACAGCGGCCGCGAACAGGAGATGCCGACCAGCTTTGCGAAGGGCTACGCGCTGTAGACCGTGCCGCCCATCTCGGCTTCGTCGAGGGCGCGCTGCTTGGCTGCATGGTCCTCTGCGCACGAACCGCACACCCGAGCTTCCTTGGCGATCTCGTAGCCGGCCCCGCCCGGATCATCGAGCGTCTTCAGCTTTCGCCCTACCCGCATGCGATGAGCCTTCGCGCGGCTCGGATATTCGGTCGGCCGCGTCTCCACCACCACCGTGTGGCTCGGCGTACCCGGCGTCACAACGACATTGCACATATCACAACGAAACATAGATTCGGTCTTCTCCCGGTCGAGGGCGAAGGTACTACCGCAACCCGCAACTCAACGCAAAGCGAAGCTCGAAACGTCGCAAGCGACCGGAATGCGCTTGCGGCCCGGCCGTGATGCACGTACATCGCTCCTGTCTGGGGAAGTTTACGCCGTATCATCGATTCTTTGCGCGCGGGATCAGCCGAGCCATCTACGTTTGCGGAGTCATCGGCCTACACGCGCCCAGGTTGCGTCGCGGAGGCGCACAGCGACACGTCGGCGAGCGAGCAGAAGTCTTACCGCAACCTGGTATGCCTAGAGCGACATCCCGGCACGCCCGACGAGGCGCTCGAGACACATCCCAGCCCCCATCGCGACTAGGGGTCGCCCACAGGAGTGCCGACAGATGTAGAGGTACCCGCGTGGCCGACTGACGATGCATCGTCGGACTCATGGATGCAGTTCACGAGCGTGTTGACTCCGGAGTGGACGAAGTCTCCTTCGTACGAGTCGTCTAGGCCTTTGCAGTCGAGGCTCGGTTTCTCCGCTGGCACGTCTCTGCACGAGTCCGTCAGCGTACTGGTGATCGAAGCCTGGCAGTGCGCTTCGGTCATGCATGCGGCGTTGTTCGTCGCCACTCGGATATCCTCCTCAATGCCCGAAATCAGCGCCTTCGCGACCTCTGCGACCGCCGCAACGTCATCGCTCCCCGCAAGTTGCGGAAGCACCCTGTTCATGGCCGCCAAAACCGAATCGTCACAGTCCTCCTGGGTGCTGCACGAAACCGGCTTGCTCTTCCCGTCGCAAGCAAAGACCTGTTCAAAAACGCGGTCGAAATCCACCGAGTTGATGGACGCCTCCTCTGTCTCTGCGCCCTCTTCCTCTCCTTGACCGCTGCCCGTATCTCGGGTCAAGAGGCCACTGTTGAGCTCCGCTTGGCCGGCCTTCCATACCGCCGCCTCAAAGCCACACCCGCAGAGCTTTTGAGCCTCGACTCGTTGAGCGTCGACAAGTGTTTGATGTGTGGAGTTCACGAGGTTCGCCCACTCTTCTACCGTCCTCGGATTCGTCGAACTCGGATTTGGGCTCGACTTGAGCGCATCACCGTCCTCCGACACCGACGCCATACAACCCGCAAGCACCACAAGTGTGCCCACCAAGACTCTTCGACTCATCATCCCGATACTCCAAACTTCACGGCCCCAGATTTCGCTGGAGACTCCAGACCACCATCAGAATCCGTGTTTAATTAGTTCGCGATGACAAACCAGCAACATTCGTACCAGATCGACAAAGAGAGAGGGGGGCGCACACGCACGGCCGCGCCTCCTAGAAATGAGCGTCTTGTTCTTTGAGCCCGCGAACCTCGGCCGCCGCGTCGTGGTCTTCGAATAGGTCAAACAGCGTTTCAAGCTGGCGAACCCGCTGCGCGCGTTCTCGTTGCCTGACGCCGAAGACGCGGTCGCGATGAGCAATCACCGCACGCCGAATCGCTGCCGCCGCCGAACAACGAAAATGCTCCGACAGCTCTCCAATCGCCTGACGCGCCTCATCGTCAAGAATCACGCTCGTTCGCTGCATACCCATATGCAACATAAGATGTATCGCCAAAGTAGCGTCAAGTGTCGCGTCAAACGCTACCGACCCGCAGGAGGTCTCTTGGGATACAACTCCCGGAACACGAACTCGAGCCCCCCTTGCGGAGGTGCCCCGGACATCGCACCCATGCCGGGCCACATCATGGGGATAGGTTGCGCGGCGTTCTCCTGACTCTGTTGATAAACCATCTTGATATGCAGCGGATGCGTACATTCCTGACTGGCCATCTTCGCAACCTTGATCACCGCCTCCGGGCATTGCCCGACAAGGGTTTGCGCCGTCACCTTGTCGCCGATCACGATGAGCGTCGGGATCGCAGCCTTCGCCAGCGCATCACAGGTCTTTCTGGCAAATTCATGGGCGTCCGTACAATCTTGACCTCGAAATAGGACTGAAAACGCGCCGCTTCGTTCTTCCACGAGTCTCGGGCGACGATGAGGAGGACGCCCCTCCCATGGAGGCTTCAAGGTGAAGGAGACAAAGGGCAATTTTATAAGGAAGCAATCACCGTCTTCTGTTCTCTCCAGAATGTCCTGGAGCACGGAGGGCTCTGGAGCCCCTGTTCAATCAATCGCTCTCCCGCCGTCATCACCATCGTCCTTACCTCGTCGCCCAGCCGGCCACCCAACAAATCGGCATTTGCTTCGGGCTCAACCTGCGCGTAGCAAGCCTCCTAGACGGCACAGCTTTTGCTGGCGCAGCCGGTCTATCACAGTCGATCTGGAAGGAGTAGCTGACATGAGGAAACGGATTTGCGCCGTTTTGGCTTGCGTCGCGTTGGAGGCGGCTTGCCTGGTTGGAGGCGGCTTGCCTGGTTGCGCCGCGAACGTGGCCGAACCGGCTGAAACTGAAGAAAAACTCATTCCCACGTGGGTTGTCCAGGCGCTCAACCTCCTGCGGAACGGCACCGTTGTGTCCGGCGGCGTGGAACGCCTGCTTCAGCTTCTCGGTGTTCCGGGAGCACATATCTCACCCCGGCACCAGCAGTTCATCGAACACGCAATCTATTCCGCCAGGAACCGTATCAAATTGAGAAATCGCGACGAGCAGACACGCCTTCTTGAGCGGATACGCACCATCGCAAACTCCGGAAAGCCCTCATTGTCCACTCTACTCGCGATTCAGCAGTACATGGAAGAGCAGGGGCTTCTAGACCAGAGCGCCCGTGACGCCTTCGCGTTTGCCCGGCAGGAGCTTGGAGGAGGATCGGGTGGAGGCGGCCCTACCTTTATTTCGTTTGCCGCCGGAGACGACGATTGCACGCCGTACAAGGACGACAACGAGGACCATCGCCAGCTTGTACGAGACCACGTACAAAACATGATGGGTGGTAAAGTCACCGTGCAGCGAAGCCTATCGGGCGGCTCGGTTTCGTTCGACCCAGACGCCAGCCGGTCAATCACCATCGAACCCGTTGCGTCAGATCCAGCGAAGCTGGTCATCCAGAAATGGCAAGGTAACGCAGTGGACCTTCGGGGCACGATCAATGATCAACCCTTATGCGTTCGCATTGGCGGCGCGAGTGGCTGGATCACGGTAGGAACGAGTACCGGGATCACGGCAGGAAAAGAGCTGGTGACGCAGTTTGGGAAATGGCTAAGCGGACTGCCCAAGGGCCAGACCGTTTATCCTACGCAGTAGTCGTTCCGCACCCGCCGCGTGGGCTTACTGACTCCCGCGGTTGCGCGGCTGACGCGTCGTAAATCGACAAACATCCGGACAAGACAAACATTCAGACAACCAGGATCGGGCGATCACCGGCGGCGCACTTCAGCACCCCGCGCCAGCTCTTTGATGCGGCCGACCATGGCCAATAGGCCGCTGTTGCGGCCGGGGCTGAGGTGTTGGTCGAGGCCGAGCTGGGCGAAGATGGGCTGGGGGTCGTAGCGCGCAATTTCTTCGGGGGTGCGGCCGGAAAATAGTTCGAGGAGCATGGCTACGAGACCACGGACGATGTGCGCATCGCTATCCGCAGCGAACTTAATTGTGCCACTTTTGTCACAACTCGCAGACTTAATGAGCCAAACTTGGCTTTGGCAGCCGGCGACTAGGTTGCCGGGGATTTTGTGTTCGTCGCTTAGTTTGGGGAGCGCTTGGCCGAGCTCGATGATGTATTCGTAGCGATCCATCCAGTCATCGAGGCAGGAAAAGGCCTCGAGTATCGCGCACGCGGCGTCCGGTTGGTCGCCCGCGGAGTCCGCAGGGCTGGCAGCGTCAGAGACGGTCGCAGGGTCAGACTGGTCAGCGGAATTGGTCACGGTTCTTTCTTGCCGTCTTCTCCATTCATATAGCCCAGCGCTTCGAGTTGATCCGCTACTTCGTCGATCGAGACTGAAGTTCCCTTCGCGGCGGACGCTGCGGCGCCCTTGCGCGACTGAATCAACGTCGCCATCACCGCTTCGGTCGTTTTCTGATCGTCCGACGAAAGATTTTTTTGTTCGGCCGGGTCGTTATCGACGCGATAGAGCTCGACCGGCTCAAGCCCGCGCGGGTTGCCGGCGTTGGCGGTGATGAGCTTGAACTCGCCCGCGACGCCCGCCGCCGGGCTGTCTCGCCGCTCGCGAACCGATTCGAGCACGTTGCCCTCGTGGCTTTCCTCGGCGTACACCACCGCCGCGCCTTCGGGATCGAACACGCTCTTTCCCTGTACGCCTTTGGGCACTGCCAAGCCAGCTTCCTCGAGCACCGTGGGCATCAAATCGATGCTCTGCACCCATTGCCGCGCCACCGTGCCGCCGCGCCGATTCTGGGGCAGCTTGATGAAGAGCGGCACCCGAACCTGTTCGTCGTAGAGCGTTGTGCCGTGCCAGAAACCGCCATGCTCGCCGAACTCTTCGCCGTGGTCTGAAGTGACGACGATGGTCAGGTCGTCGTAGAGCTGGCGGCGTTTGAGGTCTCGCAGGAGCGCGCCGAACTCTTGGTCCCAGAAGCTGATTTCGCCGTCGTAGAGCGCGCGCAAACGGCTCGCTTCGCTCGGGTCGGGGTGAGGATGCGCCGCGCGGGCGTAGCCGCTTCCTGAATAGGGATGCTCGAAATAGGGATCGTGCGGGTCCATGTAGCCCACGAACGCAAAAAACGGCTTTGCGTTTGCCGCGCGTTTATCGAGCCAGGCGCCAAGCGCTCGATTGACGGTCGTCGCGTCTTGGTAGGCAGCGCCCGGCTCCACTGTCCCGCGTGATGCGCGCAGGCGCTCGATGCGCTGGCGAACGAACTGCAGCATCAAGAGCTTCGCGCTGGCGTCGTCGGCCCCAAGCACGAACTCGGGTTCGAGATAGCGATATTCATCGAAGCCTTGGTGGAAGTTGAAGTAGGGGCCGACGTTGAAGTTGGTCACCAATCCGAAGGTGGCGTAGCCAGAAGACTTCAGCGCTTCGGGTAAGGTCGTGAGTTCATCGGGCAGCGTATCGCTTTTGGCCATCACGCTATGGCTCGAGGGCAAGCGGCCGGTGAGCATCGAGGCAAAGCTCGGCCGGGTCCAGCTCGCGTTGGCGAACGCCTGGTCGAAGCGCACCGCGTCGTGCGCAAAGGCATCGAGATGGGGCGTTCGGCCGGCGGTGTAGCCGTAGGCGGGAAGGTGGTCGGCGCGCAGCGTATCGATCACGATGAAGAGCACGTTGCCAGGCGACTTATCACCCGACGCAGGGCGGCCGGACGCCTTGGCGTTCGCTGCGGAGCCCGAATGAGCGCTGCCTGAATTGACCTCGCCCTGACCCATCGCGACCGCCGCGCCGAGGCCCACGCCGACCACGACTACGGCCAGCGCTGCCGATCCCCACGGCGCAAGCAGCCAATGCCGGGTTCTTCGCTGCGCCACGAACCCGAGCAGCGCCGAGAGCGTCCAATAGGCCGCTGCCGCGCCGAGCGCGCATCCCGCCAGCAAGCCCAGGCCGGGCAGGCTCTTCCAAACGAGTTCCTCGTGAAAGACATCGCGCCGAATGCGAAACGCGGTCAGCGCAAAGCCAAGCGCCGCGACCCACATTCCGGCCATGCGCGCGTAGGCCAGCGGCTCGGGTGTAGCTGCGCGACGCATCCATACCCCCGACAAGGCCAGCGCAAACCCAAAGCCGCCGCTGAGCAAGGTCACCAGCGCCGCGTAAGCGACCGGCCCATAGAGCCATACCTGAAGGCCGGTTTGCCCTCCGCCCGACGCGGCGATGGCCGCGGCTTCCCCAAGCCCCACCAAGGTTCCCGCGATCAAGCCCGCGCTGATTCCGAGAGTCAGCCCTCGCAGCGGCCGCGGAAGTTCCCGATCGCTGACTTCGGGCACTTCGGCCACCGATTGCTGCTCGCGATCTGGGTCGGCCACGCGAATGGCCGGTCTGTAATCGGAGCGACGAGCGACAAAGATCAACCCGCCGAACGCTGAAACGAACATTTCGCACGCGAACCCCACGACCGGAATGAGCACGGCGATGGTGATGGGCATGCCGAGGCGCGAATAGAGCTGCACCGCGGCGGCTTCGCGAAGGCCGATGCCGTTGATCGAGGCGGGAATCAGCGTCGCCAAGATCTGAAGCGAAGAGCCGAAAAAGACTTCGCCCACGCCGAGCTTCACCCCCAGCGCGCGGGCTGCACACACATAGATCAGATTGTTGAACGCATGGGTGCCCACGCCGAGCAGCGCGGCTTGCGCCACGAGCATTCCCTTGCCTTGGTAGGCGCACACTGCATCGACCAAGGTGCGCACTTTGGGTTCGAAGTTGGACGGAAGCCATCGCGCCACCACGCGAAAGAACCGCGGTCGCGCGAGGAACGTAAGCCCGACCGCAATCACGCCGAGGAAGAACCCATTGACGAGCAGAACGCCGCTGAGCCCGAGGAAGCGAAACCCAAATACAGAACTCGCCATCACCACCACGCCGAACGCAAGCTGGCCGAGCACCATCTCGACGCCAATTGTGGCGGTGGCGCGAGCGGTTTTTCCTGTGTGCTTGGCGACATCGTAGATGCGCCAGCCGCCAAATCCTGTAAACCCGCCAGGGGTAAACGCGCCCCAAAAGCGCGCGATAAGAATCGAGCCCGCCAAGAAACGCCACGGCGCGAAGATCCCCTGGCCCGACAGCAGCCGTTGCCAGCGCACCATGCTGAAGCCGATGGCCACTAGCTGCATGCCCACCGCGGCGACGACCCAGCCCCAGCGCAGCGTGGAGAGCTGAACCATGACTTCTTCGGCCCCCGCGCGAGCGAGCACCTTGCGAAATACCACCCACAGCATGGCCGCGGAAAATAGGATCTTGGCGAGCAGTACGAGCCGGCTGCGCCACGCATTAGACGAGGCCGCGCGGTCCGAGGCTCCCCCGGAAGACGACGACGCGGAAGACGACGACGCGGAAGGCGCCGACCCAGGCAGCGTCTTGGTTTGAGTAAACATCAACCTCGGCGGTACCCGGCCCAGCCGATTCGGTCAAATTGCAGGCTTCGCGCGCAAAGCGGGCGCGCGCTCGAGCGCTGGTGAAGAAATTTGCCTGGCGCGGAGGCCGCTGATAGCCACGTCTCATGATGCAGTCATCTCAGAATCGAATGGGTGGCGTTTCGCCGCAGATTTCTACGTTGGCGATGTATATGCTGGCGCTGCCCGGACTGGCGCTGGTCGCCACAGGATGCGGCGGCTCAGCATGCAGCGGCTCGGAACGCGGTTCCGCCGAAGGCGACCAGGAAAACGAGCCCTCGACCACCACCGACCTCAAGGCAAACGCAGCCGAGGATTCCGCCAAATCCCCGGGCGCGAGCCCCGCAGACCTACCAATGGGGCTCCTGCTCGCCTACTCTCAGTTCGAAATCAAAGACGGGAAACCCACCGCCAAACCCAAGGCGGCGCGGCTCGAAATGCTCCACCGAAGCGGCGGTCAGTGGAGCTCGGAAGTCCTCGAAGACGCAGACAGCAACGTCTTTCACAAAGCGATGGTGCTTTCCTCGCCGCAAGGCTCGCCCGGTCTGCTCACGCTTGGTGGCAGTAAAGCCGCCGTGAAACTATGGGCCCGCGCAAACGGAAAGTGGTCGGCCAAAACGCTTTGGACGGAGTCGTTCGGAGGCCGCTTTGACCGGATGCGCGACGCCGAGCTCGGCGATGTGCTCGGCCGAGGAACACCGCAGATCGTGGTCGGCACGCACGACCAAGGCGTCGTGGCGACGCTCGAGCATTCGGCCGGCACCTGGACAGTCACGGAGCTCGATCGCACGCCGAATACGTTCATTCACGAAATCGAACTCGGCGATTTGGATGGAGACGGGAAACAGGAAATCTACGCCACCCCGAGCGAACCCAACCGGCTCGACGCGAAAGCCCAGTCGGGCCAGGTCGTGCGTTATGTGCCCGCGTCGCAACGAGGCACCGCAAAGAAGACCGCCATTCGGACAGTGGTAGCCGACCTCGGCAATCGACACGCGAAAGAAATCTTCGTGGGCGATGTGGATGGGGATAAGAAAGACGAGCTCTATGTCGTTGTCGAAGGGCGCACCGAAAAAAGCGAAAGCGGCGCGCGGCGAGTCGTGGAGCCCGTAGAAATCCGGCGTTACGAAGCCGATACCGATCCGAAACAGGGCGCGGTGATTGCCACGATTGAAGGCGACTCGATGATGCGGTTTTTGACCGCAGGCGATGTCGATGGAGACAAGAAACGAGAGCTCGTCGCGGCATCGTTCAGCCAGGGCCTATGGCTCCTACGTCCCGGCTCAAACGCGAGCGGCGAATGGGGCAAAGAGCTGATTGACCGCGAATCCGGAGGTTTCGAGCATGCGTCGTTGCTCACTGATCTCGACCAGGACGGCACCGACGAGCTCTACGTGGCCTCGGACCAACACGGAGAACTTCGGCGATATACGTGGACGAGCGGGCGATCTCGCCGCGAAGTGATCCACAAACGCGACATTCCCCGCGCGATGATGACGTGGAACATCATGCCCGTCCCGGCCGCTTTGGTGAAATAGCTGAGGCGGTGAAATAGCCGAGGCAGACGCCGAACCAGATGCAGACGCCGAACCAGATGCAGACGCCGAACCAGATGCAGATGCAGACGCCGAGCCTGAACCAGACGCTGATGCTGATGCCGATACCGATACCGATGCAGATCCCGATGCAGACGCCGAGCCCGACGCTGATGCAGATCCCGATGCCGATGCCGATCCTGGCGCCACCGCCGATCTCGTAGCGTATCCGCCCTACCGACTACGACCGAGCAGCCCGCCGCCGATGGATGCCACCGCGACGCCGAGCGAGATCAAGTAGGCGCCCCACAAAGGAGACACATCCACCACGTAGCCGGTTCGCTCAGCGATCTCACGGGTCGCCCGCGCAATCTGAGCAAAACTGTAGATGAGCGATGCCCCGCCAATCAGGGCGATGGCCATCAACGCGAGGCGCGCTTGGCGCATGTGCACGAGGGTGCGGCGGCGTCCCAGCAGGGCGAGCAATCCGAGCGCCACGCTGGGAATCATCCAAAGATTCGTGGCCTGCGTGATCGCGAGATCAAATGCGGACGCAACCGCCGGCCCTGCCCCACCCCGATAGGACGAAGCGTCGAGCGCGGTCCGTACCAGAGGCGCGAAAAAGCCCACCAGCATCAACCCCGATCCCGCGGCCACGACGCCTCGGCCATGGCGCAGAGAAAACGGCGCCACGGGCGCGTGTTCATCGATAGGTTCGTAGAGCGCCGGGTCAGGCGGCAAGCGGTCAAACGGAACCAGAGCCAGCTCATGCTCAGGACAATGCGTTAGGCCTTCAAAGCTCTCGCGGCAAAACGGACAAAAGAGCACTTCGGGCTCATAACTACCCACTAGAGCAGCGGCCTTTTGCCCTGCTCTATGGGATGCACCCAAACCTTTCCATCACTCCACATGATCATTGCTCTGCAAGATTTCAAAGTGCTTGAGCAGCAGACGAACGACCTGTCGCTGCATGTCCACTCGCCGCGCTTCGGGAAAGCCCATCCAGGTTTCGACGCAAATGCCCACGCACCCCACCGCGTCGACAATCACTTCGGTCGATGACGTGGCCACAGGATAAAACAGCGGGGCCCACGCTTCGTCGTCGGTGGCGCGGGCAGCGTTGAGCTGGTCGACGACGTCTTGAACGACGCCCGGCATCGGCTTCACGCCATACACCAGCGTTTGTCCAAACGAAGGCGTGACCTTCGGGTCGTAGCGCTTTTGGCTTTCGTGCAGGGTGGCGACGAGGGCCGGCTGCTCGTCGAGCACCAAATCCATAAACCGGCGGGCCAAACGGTACTCGCGCTCGGGAGCGCCAGCGTCGCCAGGGAAACAACGATTGAGGTCGAGGCCTCCTGGGGCTTTTCGCTCGCGCGCACGATAGGCGGGCGGATTCATCACGGGGCAAATCAGCAAGCGCCCGCGATCCGGCCGGAGCTCTTCTTCGAGCAGTTCCTGCAGGGCGTGCACGCCGCATACTTCGTCGCCATGAATTCCCGCCTGAATCAACACCGTCGCGCCGGGTTGCTCTGCCTCGAAGACGTAGAGGGGAACGGTCGGGGTTAGAAAATGAATACCAGCAGGAAGCGGCATGTCGCTCACTTAGTGCCGAAACCCTAGCGGAACTCAGGACCGAGGTCCACGAGCCTAGTCATCACAAGAGTCCCGATGGGAACTTGAAAAACGAGCAAAACCGTGTTTTCAGGAGGTTTATGAACGTTCGCTCGATTCATCTGGTCGCTCGATGTGCTCCGCTGCTGCTCGCGCTGGCGAGCGTACAGGGAGGCTCCACGATTCATTCCCAGGCTTCGGCCCAGGCGACATCCAAGCACGCGAAAGGTCGTCATTCCAAGCCGAGGCGAGCGCCGGTACCCGACGACGTGCCGTCCAAGCCGCGCAACGAAACGCAATGCAACTATCAAGAGCCGATTGCGTTTTTGGTCCGCGAAAACTTTCTCGCGCGTTCGAGCCACCCTCCAGGCGAACGAAAAGCACGACGCGCGATGCAGACTCAGGCGGTCAAGTTTCGCACCGAACACTACGGCTACTTCGAAGGCTTTGGCCGAGCGGCCTGGAACCGCCGCACACCAAGCGACCATGCCAAGCGAGTTTCGTTCATGGGTCGCACCGTGCGCGTGAATGAAAAAATCGCGCCTGCACTCGCCTGCGTAGAACAACAGCTCCGCGCCGAATGCACCGAGCCTCGCTACGAACCCAAGCGGCTCTCCGGGCTACGCACGCGAAACACCTACCACAACGGACAGGTCAGCAATCACGTGTATGGCATCGCGGTCGACGTCGACCCCAGCGAAAACACGTGCTGCATGTGCGTCGCCAAATGGCAAGACCATCCACGCTGTCAAAACGAAGCTTCATCGATCTACGAGCGCATGATCATGCCGCCATGCTGGGTGCACGTATTCGAGCGCTTCGGGTTCTACTGGCTCGGGCGCGACCGCCTCCAAGACACCATGCACTTCGAGTTCCTCGGCCACCCCGACCACATCCTTAAAAGCGCCGGCCCCCCACCGACCGACCAGTCTGGTAGTTGAAACGGACGCTGACGCAGATTCCGACACCGACGCTGAACCCGATTCAGACGCTGAATCAGACGCCGATGCCGAACCTGGAGCTGAATCTGATCCCGATGTTGATGCCGACCCTGATCCCGGTCCAGCACCAGGATCGGTATCAGCATCTGCACCAGGATCGGCATGGGGTTCAGGTACCGGGTCGGCTTCGGCACCAGCGTCGGCTTCGGCACCAGCATCGGGTTCGGCATCTGATGTCATCTGATGCGGCATCGGTGTCGGGCCTCGGGGCTCCGAGCCTTTCGCAGAGAGAGGACGAGGTAAGCCGCGCTTAGGCCAAAAGGACACTGCTCTAGTGCTGTTCATTTGCTGCACAGTAAAAATTCGCATAGATTTCCAGAATGTTTCGGATGTATGGGGTTGTGGTGCGAAGAACAACGCTCTGCGCCATCGCCCTGCTGTCGGCATGTGCGGGGGATTTCGACAGCGAGCGCGTCGCGCCGCAGCGCGCGTCGATCGGGGAAGAGCTCTATCGAGTGTTTTGCGAGCGCATGGCCTCGGAAGCGTTGCCGCGCGATGTAACCGGGAGCCAGACGCGGGCGCTTTGCGCCGGGCGAGCCGGCCCTGAATCCGCCCCGGAGGGTCGGCTCCGCGCGTTTGCAGAGCGGCGCGAGGTCGTCGTGAACACGCTCAATGCGGTCTTTCCGGAAGCCGAGGGCGACGATTTCGTATTGCTGCTGCGGCGCTTCTTGCCGCTCTATGAACCGCCCGAAGAGGTCTTGCCGAGCCAAACGCGAAGCCTGGGCCAGCTTCTGGGATCGCTCCGGGAAGATGCGCCCGGTCTTGAGGCGCTGCAGCGGGTAAGCGCTCAGGAAGGCTACCGCCCCGCCGCGCTCGGGCTGGGCATGCTCAAAACGCTGCTCGTGTATCCCCGGTTGCCTGAAGTCACCGCCCGGCTGCGCGCCACCATCGAGCCCGGCGGAATCGCGGAAGACGAATGGGACGACCTGCAACGAGCAGTCGCCGCAGAGATGGCATCGGCGAGCGAGCGCGACCCAAACGACGCGGATTCGGTGTCCACGCTCTCGCTCGTTCGCGATCTGCTGTGGCAAGAGCGTAGCGAATGGGCGGGAACGCAGTCGCTATCGCTGCCCATTCGAGATTCGCGCGGAATCGCGGTTCCGCGGCGCGTCGGAGATTCGGTGGTGGCCCCGTTTGTCGACGCCGACGCAGACGGGCTCGCCGACGTCGACGCGCTCGATCGGTTGGTGACCACGACCGGCGAGCCGCCGCCTTCGCCGTTTGCCGTGGCGGGCGATCAAACGGCTCGCGATGCCGAGGGCCGAGCCATCGGGGCCGACGGCATGCCGCTCTACGCGTACCAGCAAGTGAGCCAGAGCTTACTGGCGGGCCTCCTGCGCAACTCGCAGTCGCTCTTCGAAGGACGGGATGCAACGGAGGCCGAAGGGCTCAGTTTGGCCAAGGGGCTTTCGCTGTTCTTGGGGCCTCCCGCCGACCAAAGCGCCACCCGCGGACAAACGACGCTGACCTATCGCGGCTACGACACGGACGGCGGCCCGTGGTTTGATTTGATCCATGCCGCGGGAAGCGTGGCCCACGAGGCAGCGACGGATGACGTGCTCAGCGCGCTGCACACCTTGCTCACCCAAAACGACCCGACCCTTGCCGGATTGGTGGAGTCGGTTCGGTTCGGCAACCAGCGAGGAGACGCCGAGCCGGATGTGCAGCTTCCCGATGACTCGGAGTTTTGGGATGACCTGATTCAAATCGGCACCTGGATCGCGCAAGAACCTGGCCTCATGGAAGCCTTGCTCCGCGCATTCGCGGACCCTCGTACGGCGCGCCTCGGGCCCATGCTCGGCGAGCTGATGCGTCATCGCGACACGTTTGCGTTCGATGCCGATCTCAACCGCCCGCTGCGCACCATCACGTTCGTCGACGAAGTCGATCGCGGAACGGCCGATGACGCAGGCAACGAAAGCATCTTCCAGCGGCTTGCGTCGATCATTCACGATTTCGACGGCACCCGATGGTGCAACAAAGCGGACGCCCGAGTTCGCATTCGGTTGCCCATTATTGGCACCATCACCGTCCCGTTTGCGAACTTTGGCGAATGCGACCTCATCGAAATCGAAGACATGTCGCAGACCTACGCGCTGTCGATGGTCGGTCGCGCCCGAATCGACATCAAGAGCGGCTTTTTGAACGGCATTCTCGCGGTCACGAGCATTTTTGGGCTCAACGCGGATTCGCTGATCCAAGGCCAATCAGGCATCGACGGGCTCACCACGAGCCCCACGCCAGAAGCCTTGAATCGGCTCATCTTCAGCGAGCGAAATAATTTTTTGACCAGCGTGATGGATCCACCGAGAACGCGCGATGGGGCGCTCGCCGAACAGCGCCATGATCCGGTGTTGCTCGCGTGGGAGCGCGCGTACCAGTTCTGTGGCGACGAAATTCAAGACCCCGGCGCGCCTTGCGATCGCCCCGAAGTGCTCACCTTCTATCAGGCGCTCAGCCCAATCATCGATGCGTTTGATCGCTTCGATCGGCGCACCGAAGGGCGCTTCTTGTTCAACCGGTTCATCAGCCGCCTTCACCTGCATTGGCCTTCGCCGGCCAATCCGCGAACCCAATCGATGAATCCGCAGGCGGCGTTTTATGCGACCCACGACGACGTTCGCAGCTTTGAACCGATCGTGTCAGATTTGTTTTCTGATTGCGCATGGATGCCGACAGAAACCGCGCGGGTGTGCGAAGCCGGCGCCTCGGGAAAGCTGTTTCGGCGACTCCACGAGATCGCGGTTCGATTGCAATCGATTCCCGTGCGGCCAGGAGTAAACGGGCTTCAAGCCGTCGCCGGGCTCGCCGAATCTTGGTTCAACCCTGCGCTCCATCCGGAACTCACCACGCGCTCGGGAAGCCGCACCACGCGCACCAACGCAGGATCGCGCGAGCCAGAGGTGGCGCCGCTTTATCTGATGGTGGATGCGTTTTCAGCGATGGGCCGGGCCCTCGACGCATCGGGAGACGCCCAAACGCGCTGGGATGCAGCGCTGACGCAACTCGGCTCCACATGGCTCACGACCACGCCGATCGAATCCACGTCGCAGGTGCAGTTTGTAAACGATGCGTTCCCGCCGATGGCCGGGGCGCTGGTGACCTTCGCGAGAGATCGAATCGCAGTGCATCGCGACGCGGGCGACCTCGGCATCTGGTCCGAGTCGCTAGACGATCGCGCGGTGGACGCCTTCGGCGGGCCGCTCGGTGCAACGGTGATTTCGTTTTTGGCTGCCGTCGAAGAAGACCCCGACGCGCGCGCCGAGCTATCGCAGTTTATCGCGCATCTGCTCGATGAAGACGCCCAGCCGGAGGCGTACGCTTCGGCGCTGCTCGCCGCCGCCGATTTGCTGCAGCAGCTCGATACCGATCGCAACCGGGTGCCGCTGATGCGCGCGCTTTCCGAAGGCGTGACGGTCGGCGTGCGACGCGCGGTGGAGGACGGTGAGCCGGCGATGCTCGACCGCAACGCGCTCCCCGACGGCGTACTTGGCGAAACCCTCCAGTTGCTTGGTGAAGCTCAAAAACAAGACGACAATCGAACGCTGAGCGGCATCTTGCGGCGGCTCGCAACCAATCCCGCGAGCTCCGCGTCCGACGGCGACGACGTCATCGAGAGCCGGCTTGAAACGCTGCTCGACGTCATTGGGGAAGTCAACCGCGCGCGCCCCGGCGAAACATCCAGCTTGCAGAGCGCAGACTATCAGGAAGTGTTTCGACAGATGGCGGAGTTTTTCCTCAGTGAAGAACGCGGAATGGAGCGACTGTACCAAGTGATTCAACATCGGCGGATCGAATGATCTTAGGGTCTGGCACCCAGACCCTCTCGTCGGGGTACAACCCCGCCGATTCACCCAACTGTGCTTTCTTAGGGTCTGGCACCCAGACCCTCTGGCTGGGATACGATCCCAGCCATTCACCCAAACTCCCCCGCCAGGAGACACGCGCGGTGGTTTCACCGCCAGGAGGCACGCGCGGTGGTTTCCCCGCCAGGAGACACGCGCGGTGGTTTCGAATGCACTTAACGAACGCATCTCGATGGAGGGCTGCTCGATGGAAGGCTGCTCGATGGTGAGGGCTGCTCGATGGTGAGGACTGCTCGATGGGGTGTTCTCGCGATGTTGGCGCTTTCGCTGTGGCCCGCAGAGGCGCTGGCGGGAGGCTTTTTTCTTACCGATCGAGGAACCCGGCAGCTGGGCCGGGGCTACGCGTTTGTGGCGGGAGCCGATGACCCATTTGCCCTCTGGTATAATCCCGCCGGGCTCGCCGCTTCCGGGCAGCAGCTCTCGTTCGACCTGAACTGGACGCTGCTCGACGCGTCGTTTTCGCGCATCGATAGCGGCGGGAACGAACTGCCCACGGTGGACGCGGATCCGCGCCCGCTTCCCGTGCCCACGCTGGCGTTCAGCCAACCCGTGCACGAGCAGTGGACGCTCGGGATAGGCCTGAGCGCGATGAATATCGTGCCGCTCGAATGGCCCGCAGGCATCGATGCGCAAGGCAGCCCCTGCAGCCCCAGCGATCCCGAATGCGGCCCTGCCCCGCAGCGTTATTCGCTGCTCTCGCTGGGGCGCACGGTGCTCTTTAATCTCGCCGCAGGCGCCGCCTACACGCCCCTCGACAGCCCATCGCGCGGCACGCTTTCGCTCGGCGCCGGGCTTCAGCTCATGATGGGTCCGCTCGAAGTGCAAACCACGCTCAGCGGCTGCGAAGGGTTTATCTGCACGCAGCCCGAAAACCCCGAATGGGACGCGGTGGTTCGCTATCGAGACCCCTGGGTCATGGAGCCCGTGATCACGGGCGGAGCGCAATACACATGGCGATGGCTTCGCGCGGGGGCATCGGTCACCTGGTGGCCAAGGCCGCTCAAAGGCGACGCCGATGTCGACGTGCGGCTTCCTTCCGCGGCCATCTTCGACCGCGCGGAGATTTCGGGAGACCAAGCAGAAATCTCCGTGCCCTTTCCGCTGACCCTGCGCACGGGCATCGAAGTTCGGCCGATCGCGCCCTTACGCATCGAAACCGCGCTGGTCTGGGAGCGCTGGTCCAAACAGCGAAATATCTCCGTCGAAGCGAACGGCATCGACGTGCTGAATGTCATCGGCATCGGCGATTACGAAGTCGGCACCATCGACATCCCCCGCCAGATGAACGACACCTGGAGCCTACGCATCGGCGGCGACTACGACCTCATCGATGACCGGCTCACACTGCGCAGCGGCTTCAATTACGAAAACTCGAGCTTCGACGACGCCTACCTCACCCCGCTCACCATCGACAGCCGAAAGTTCCTGCTCGCCCTCGGCGTCGGCGTTCGCGTCGGCCCCGGCGTCTGGCTCGACGCGGCATACGGACACGTATTCTTGCAAAACCGCAGCGTACGCAACAGCCAAGTGCCCCAGCTCACCCCCATCCGGCCCCCACGCTCCGAAAGCGAGCCTCCCCCAGACGGAGCCATCTTCGTCGGCAACGGCGACTACAACCTCCGCGCCCACACCGTCGGCATCAGCGTCCGCTGGATTCCTTGGACGTAGTTTGCCTCCGACACCATCAAAGCGTGCCAGCAAGCAAACTACGACACCAAGCATGGACCGACCCGTTGCGGCTCTGCATCCAGCAGAAGCGAAAAAACAAGGGTGCCAGAGACATGAGGCGTTTGAATGCGCGTCACACCATCACCAACGAGAGTCTGCCCATCGCCTTCCGGGGTCGAATCACCCCCGCGATGCATGCGAAATGGAAGAAGGATCTGCCGGTCGAAGTAGCTATCATAAAGCGAACTCTGTAGTTCGATTCGCCCCCCCTACCGCCTGAAACGGGCGGGAGAACGCTACGTGCGGTTCGCGTGCAGGCGCCGGGGCATGCTTCTTGCGGAGCTATTCCGCGATGAGTCCGCGCGACAAGTTCATGGCGATGTTGCTGACCTTCGCTTCGGGATGCGTCGCGTCCGCTGCGAGCGAGGACAGCCGCGAGAAGTCATCGCAAGAAAAGAGCGTCGACGGGCTGGCCGGTATGCTCGCGCTTGGGCAGCACGACATAGCCGAAGCGGACTACGCGCTTCCTGCGGAGCAAGATCCGGCGTTTGGCACTGACGCAGTTTCGGGCGAAACGCTCGTGACGCAGGTTGCCGGTCGCGTGTACGGGCCGGCGGATCGTGCCGGACGTGTTCCGCTGGTGTTCTTCATGCACGGAGCCTCGTTGTCGTGCGCCTACACGCCAAACGATGAACGCTGGTCTCATATTCCAAGCGATTCGGTTGATCCCGTGACTGGGAAGTGTCCAGAAGGAACGAGTGAAATCGAGAGCTATCGAGGGTTTGATACGGCTGCGCGGCTCCTTGCCTCGCATGGGTATTTGGTCGTCTCAATCAATACCAACCGTGGTTTGGGTTTCAGCGATTTCGACACACGCCGAACGAACCGAGTCATCGAAGACCGAGCCACGCTGCTGTTTAAGACTTTCGACAGCGTTCGACAGTGGGATGCCGCTGGCGCCCCTCCGCAAGTTTGGAGCCTGACTGATTCGGAGCCACCCACGCTTAGGGGCCGCGTCGACTTCGAGCACGTGGCGCTGGTCGGGCATTCCCGCGGCGCCGACGCCGTCGCGCTCGCGTTTCGACGTTGGCAAGATTCGAACTCCGCCGTCCGGGTCCGCGCGCTGGTGCGCATCGCCGCACCCGAAATCCTCGACGCACAAGCCATTGTCGGCGTGCCGGTGTTGCATTTGCTCGGTGGCTGCGATGGAGACGTTCGCGGACTCGACTCCGCGTTGACCCATCGCCTATCCACGAATCTAGGCTCAAATAAGAAGAATCTAGGGCCAAACAAGAGCGCCGACACGCAGCCCAAACTCCTGTTCACGCTCTGGGGAGCCAACCACAACTTCTTTAATGAGCGATGGGAATGGAGCGAAGCCCAGCGCTGCCTAGGGGCGCAGAAATCACTCTGGAGGATCGAAGAACGTCACGTATTGCGAAACGTTCCTGGTTGGGAAGCTTCGGAATGGATCGACCATCGGGGACAGCGCGTATCGGGGCGTGACCGGCAGTATCGTATCGCCGCGGCACTCATCGGAACGTTCATTCGAGCTTACGCAGGCGCCGACTCAGACCCTTCGCGCGCTCTTGTTTTCGACCCGCAAACCCCACTCCCCGCTTCGCTGCTCGACTATCCCGCGAGCCGAGAGTTTCGACATCCGCATCGCGAACAACGAGCCTGGAACCATCCCGAGAACCCTCCATCGTACAGCGGTGGACCAGAGTTAGACGTCACACCGATCTCAAATGAAGACCCGCTTCAAGTGCAGCTCGGATGGACATCTGGCGAGAGCTACGCCGAACTTCCTCTCAATCCGCAAGCTGTTCAACCCGGCGCGACACTCTCTGCATTGGTAGGCCGCATGATTCCCTGCAAGCCGTCGTCGCAAGCGCGGTGTGCCCGACACCCCATTGAGCTGCAGGTTCGGTGGGTGTATTCCGAAAGCGACCATTCAGCGCCGCTCTTGTCCGAACCGTACTTGGTGCATAGCTGGCAAGGATACGAATCCTACGCGGAGCACCCCGACGTGCACGAATACTACGCGGAGCCGTACACCGCATACGATACTGTCGTCGTGCCCGTGATCGCGAACGCACAAGGCCAGCTCCCTCGCGCCGTTCGCTTCGAATGGAAAAGCGCATCGAGCCTAGGCGGGCGAGTGCGCATTGGGGACGTATTCTTTACCTATCCTCGGGTGATGTAGACGAGGCGCTCGGTGTGGTGCGTACGTAGTAACGCGCGCCCCAGGTGGTGAGCGAGATTGCGCCGAGTTCGAGCACGACGTTGACGGGGATGCCCACGACGGTTTGGCCAATGAGCCAATCCATTCCATGGAACGACGACGCACGGACCAACACAAAGACGCACAGCATGAGCATGCCCGCGATGAGCAGGCCATACCGGGCTCGCTTCGGCCACACGCGAATCGCAAAAAACGCGGCACTCACTGAAACGACGAGCGTGGCGGTAGCGATAAAGCCAATTTGGACGAGGTGTCGGTGATCGTACCACCCGAATGCGTGGGCATTGATCCGGCCGAGCTCGGTCAGCGCCGATTGTAGATCGAGCTGCTTGTTGACACCCAGCGCGCACAGCAGAAGACAGACTCCGCCCCACAGACTCGCGGCGCTATCTCCCTCGCGCTTCGCACAACTCCAGGAGCGCCAGCACAGCCATGCTGCGAAAAAATACGCGACCACGGTCGCCCAGCCGAGCCACGATGGGTCGCCAATCCCCGGGCTCCATTGCCCGATCCATCCGCTTGATTCGTTCATACTACTCGCCCAAGCATCGAAAGAAACTCTACCGCTCGTTGCGCTCTGCTCGAAGTTTGCGAAGCACGGCCAGCGCCTCCTTCTTGTCGATTTCTACCCCGTCGCGCCAGAACGCGACGTTCCGCTCGAGCACATGACGCACTCGTTCCGAAAGCGGAAGCTCGAAGAATTCGTCGATGGTAATCTCTCGCCAACTGCTAGGCTCGCGAAGGAATACCGTGTCGAATACGCTTCGCCGCTCTTCTCGCTCTGCTCCGCGTTGTTTTGGCGCATTCATGGAAGGTCGAGAACGTCGGCCCGAGTGCTCGCCACCACCGACATGACCTCTTCGATGATCTGGGTATTCACGTTCAGCTCGTGGAGCGTGGTTCGAAGATGCATCGCGATGGTATCGAAGTGCTCGTCTCCGAGACCGTTCTTCCTGGGCGCTTCGTGGGCTTCCCTCAAATCGCGGCCGGTATAGCTGTGCGGCCCGCCGAAGGCCATCGTGAGAAAGGCGATTTGTTTGTTGACCTGACTCTCAATATTCATGTCTTCGAAAAATCTCGCGACGCTGGGGTCGGCCATGATTTTTTCGTAAAACCGAACCACCGCGGCTTCCACCGCCGCCTCTCCACCGAGCTTCTCGTATAGCGTGCTCATCTTCCCCCCACGCGCACTGGATAGCTTGAGCTGGGCTAGAGGGCGACTTCCAACAAGATAAACTTGTTGTTTTCCCGCAGGGTGGTGACTTCGCGCAGTTTCTTACCGTGGACCAGGCCTTTGAACCCACCCAGACGGGTATGCTCGAGTACAAAGAACGCGGTGCGCCCTTCGTTTTCTTGAATCCATTCTTTCACTTTTTTGTTGTCGAGTTCGACGAAGACCTGAACGCGATTGCCGGTATAGAAGTTCTCGCCCTTCCAGTTCATTTGCCAGGCCACCAGCGGTTCCGAAGTGCTTTCGCGTTCTTGGTAGTACCGCTTGATAAGCTCACGCATTCCCCAGTGGGGAGATAGGTCGACCATGTATACGTTGAGCGTCCAGACGCAAAAGAAGAGCGCTGCGCCCAAGGCGGCGCGGCTAGCCCATCGGTGCGCGATTCGGAATGTCGCGAGGGCCCAGATGGTCGCCGCCACAACGGCCACGCCGGTAACGATGGGGCGGTAGTCGAAGTGGTCCGGCCAAGGGCGACCGTAGTTATAAACGAATAGGTGAATGAGGCGCTCAAAGCCGTGGGGTCGACTGGCCGTAATCCAGCTGAGGTCGCGGCCGACGAACGCGACCACCACCGCGCCCATCGCGATCGCGACGCCGAGTGACGCTGCGCGATGCCTCGAGTCAGTCTCCGATATGCCCGATGGGGTCGAACCAGAGTCGATTGAACTGCGCGAATCCTCTCGGCCGTCTTCACGACGAAGGAGCCAAAACCCCGCCACGCTCATGACCACGCCCAGCGCGATGCCGCCGAACGCCAGTGCAGCAGGCGGACCATGGGTAAGGACCCAATCGGCGCGCGCGGCCTTGTCGACCGACTCGGGAACGATGCCGCGAAGGTTGCCCCAGAGACCAGCCACGCCGAGGATCAACGGAGCCGGGCTCAAAACAGCGAGCGCAGTAGCCACGCGCTGCGTGATCGCCCGCGGCCGATAATGTTCACCGGTCGTTCCCCACATCTCCGCGAGGACAATGCCAACGAGCATCGCAAGAGGCGGTACCGCTGGGAAAATGTAGTGGTGAAACTTTGTGATCATCGCGCTGAACACCGCAAACGTGCCGAAAAACCATATGCACAGCAGCATGAGGGTTTGCCGTTTGCCGATGGGTTCGTCGGGCGCGAGCGCGCTTGAGTCGCGCTTGGGGAGATACCAAAGCCACGCCAGAGCGGCCGCGGGAACCAACGCGACCCACGGAAAAGTCGCGTAACCAAGCTGAAGGATGAAGTACTGGATGCTGCCGGTGTCTCCGTGCACGCCCTTGCCCAACCGATTGATGTGGTCGTGTACAAGCAAGCGATCGGTAAACCCTGGCCCGTGCCGTACGAACATCGCGACGTACCAAGGCAAACCTACTGCGGACACCGTGAGCATGCCCCGCGCCACATGCAGCCGCCCCGAAGCGAGCATCGACCAGCGACTGGAGCCGACGAGATAAAGCAGCGCGATGAGACCCGGAATCGCAAACCCAATGATGCCCTTGCCCATGAATGCAAGACCGCAAAACAAGTAGAAGCCGGTCATGTACAGGGCGTGCGTCCGCCGTTCGCGACGCAGCATGAAGATCACCACCGCGAGCACCGAGAGCCACAGCAGCCCCTGAACCACCGGCTGGCCACCGGCTCCCAGTACGTAAGGCAAATCCATACGTAGCGCGGCGTTTCCGGCCACACCTTCATTGCCGGCCGAACCAAAAAGAAACTCGTCGCGGCTTAGCGCGATGCCGAAGTTTGGATCCACGGCGATGTTTCGCGAGAGCAGATAGAGGGCCTGCGGCAACATCAGCAAAGTCACCGCCCCGATGGCTGCATGCTGCCCCGACACCACCACACGACCGAAACGATAGCCGCGCACGCGTTCGTCTGTGTCGACGTTGAGCGCCAAGATCAGCATGCTCATCGCGATAGTGATGTTGGCGACAAGCGGAATGTCGGTGATCGCTTGGTGCGACAAAAAGAAGAAATGAGGACATGTCGCGAGAACGAGCGCCCCGAGTGCCCCTGCGCGAGCACCAAAGACCTTGCGCATGGCGGCGTAGGCGGCGAGGAGCGCACCCAAACTCATGACCATCACCGGCAGGCGCAACGACCACTCGGGAGCAAGGGGATTGGCGTCTGGCGTCGCGTCCACGCCGAACGCGCTTAGGGAGAGCGCTTCGCTCCAAAAGATCAAAATCGGCTTCGACCAGAACCAACCATCTTGCGCCCACCACAGGCTGATCCAATCGTCTCGCGATAGGATCTCTCGGGCGACTTCGCCGTAGTGGGTCTCCCACGGGTCCCAGAGGCTGAATGCTCCCATCAGGGGCAGGTACATCGCGGAGACCACCACGAATACGAGAAGCCCGGGACGGCGCCATGCCGCCGGGCAGAGAACGAGCAGCGCCGCTCCGATCACGTAGGGCAAACCGGCGTAGCCGTACGTCCATCCACCCGAAATAAGCACCAGCGCAGCGACGAACAGGCTCAACATCGGCGCCAGGGCCGCAGGTTCGCCAGGAAGCGGTGCCAGCGCGGTATCTCGCCAATCGACGATCTCGAGCCGTGAACGATTCCTGTCGCCGGCCTCATTGCCTTCGCCGTCTTCTGCGCGTTCGCGTTCTTCGGTCCAGAGCCCGAGCGCTCCGAAGAGCCCGACGATGGCAACTCCGATCGCCGCGATGCCCCAGAGCGCCCCCCGAACGAGCTGACCGGTGTGGCTCATCATGACGAGCGAGGCGATCGACCCCGCCAAAAACGTCAGCGCTCCCCGAACACGGGAGCGGGCGAGCCATGCAGTTCGAGGAACGCGTTGGGGCTTTGATTCGGTACCCACTACGGAATCGGAACGGCGTGCAGAGGTTGGGTCCACAGGGGTTGGGTCCACAGGGGTTGGGTCCAAAGGCTGGGTGCCTCGCGGCCAGATGCCCGAGGCCAGATGTCGGGAAGCCAGGTGTCGGGAAGCCAGGTGCAGGGAGACTAGCGCAGAAGTGGCGGGAGCATAGCAGCGAACCTGTGTTCGGGTACCCGCAGGATAAGCGCCGGTTCGCCCGCGATTTCTGGCGTACGCAGACCGGGCGTTGGCCACTTGAGCATCCGCGGCGTACGCTCGTCCGGTGGCTGTACGACCGGCGCGGGGGATTCGCCTCCTACACACTGCCGACTGGCAGATCGGGAAGCGTTTGCGGTTCATTCCCGGCGACACCGGAGCCCTCGTGCGCGAGCAAAGGCTTCGCACCATCGAGGCGGTGGGCGCACTGGCGCTCGAACGAAAGGTTGACGCGGTGCTCGTGGCCGGCGACGTGTTTGATATGAACACGGTGGCCGAGGAGACGCTTCGTCGCTTCGCGCATACTCTGGAACAATTTCGCGTGCCTTGGGTGCTGTTGCCCGGCAATCACGATCCTGCTCTCGCGGAAAGCGCATGGACACGGCTCGCTCGCTTGGCGCTGCCCTCCCACGTTCATCTTCTAACCAGCTTCGAGCCTCTCCTTCTCGCAAACGGACGACTCGCGATCCTTCCCGCGCCGCTTCGCGCCAAGCACGAGCCCACCGACCTCACAGAAGAGTTCGCCAACATCGAGACACCGTCCGCCGCAATCCGGGTGGGCTTGGCGCACGGCGCGGTCACCAATCGACTGCCTGCGCGCGCGGAAGCGAGCAACCCCATTTCCGACACCCGGGCTTCTCAGGCTCAGCTCGACTATCTGGCGCTCGGCGACTGGCACGGCACGCTAAAGATCGCCGAACGCACATGGTACTCCGGCACTCCCGAAACCGACCGATTTCGAGACAATGATTCCGGAAACGTGCTGCTCGTGGACATCGAGGGCCCAGGCGCGCCGCCAGTCGTCGAAACAATTCGCGTAGGACACTACCGCTGGACGTCATGGACTCATTCGGTCCACAACGCAGAGGACATCGCCGCGCTGCACGTACGCTTTGAAACACTCGACAGGCCCTGGGACCGACACCTCGTATCGCTAAAACTGCAGGGCGCGATCGACCTGACCGCGCGCGCAGCACTCGAAGAAGCGCTCGAACACTGGCAGGCACGACTTAGATTTCTGCAAACGGACGAGGCTTCACTGCACGCAGCCGTAACCGAAGAAGAAATCGAAGAGATGGGAGGCGAAGGTTTTGTGCGCCAAGCCGTCGCGCGGCTTCGTTCGATTCAACTAGACAACGAGCATCCCGATCGCCACGCCGCGCGGGACGCGCTTGCCATGCTCTATTCGGACTACCAGGAAATCAAATCAGATGTGGATCCGGCGCATTGAAGTTCGCGATTTTCGCGCTCTGGTGGGCACGACGATTGTCGACTGTGCCGATCTGACAGTGATTTCTGGCGAGAATGAAGAAGGGAAATCGACGCTCGCCGCGGCGCTGCGCGCGGTGCTTTTCGAGCGACATCGCGTCGGCGGGCAGCTCGCGGAGAGCTTCCAGCCGTTTGGATCGAAACTTCGTCCCGAGGTCACATTGGATTTTGAGATCGGTGGGCAGGGCTATCGTTTGCGGAAGGCGTTTTGCGTCCGACCCGAAGCGGAACTGATCACCTCAGCGGGAACCTGGATCGGCCAGCACGCAGAACGAGAGCTGGAGAAGCTCCTACGAGTCAAAATACCTGGCCGAGGACCCAGCAAAGAGGACCACCAGGGCATATGGGGGTTGCTGTGGGCGGAGCAGGGTCGTGCTTCGGAGGCGGTACCCATCAGCGGAGATGCTCGAACTCGATTGCAATCGACGCTGGAAAAGGAAGTCGGCGCGGTGCTGGGAGGCACTCTTGGTCCAGCGCTGCTTCACCGAGCCGCCGCGCGCTACGCGAATTCATTCGACCGACGAGGTCTTCCTCGAAACGAACGAAAAATACTGGCCGCGAAGCGTGCAGAATTCGAGCGAGAGTACGAAGCATTGTCCGCTCAGCTCATGGAGCACGAAGCCGAAGTCGACGCGCTTTCCTCCGCCCAGGCAGAGCTCAACGCGACGTGGCGCGCCGAAGCGAAGGTCGAGCTCGAGCGAGAGCTCAAAGATCGGCAAGAGGCTCATGCGCGCGCGAACACGCTGGAAACGCACGCGGAGGATGCGCTTCGTTCGCTACGCCTGGCCCAAGCTAAGCTTGAAACAAGCCGCGCCAGGACATTGCAGCGCCGAGAGGCGGCCGCCGATCTGGAAAAAGCCCGCGCTGCCGAACGGGAGCGCGCTCAGCACGCAGCGCAGCGAAAAAAGCAACTGGAAGCCGCGCAGCAGACTCGCGACGCGGCGGCGAAACAACTCGCTGAAGCGATAGCCACACAGGAACGCGCCCAGCGGTCGTTTGAAGAATGCGTTCGCGCGCGTCGATTGATCGAAGCACAAAGGAAACACGCCCGTGCCCACAGCCGGCTGAGACGCGCGCGCAAGCTCGAACGCGCCGCTCAATCTGCGCGGGACGCCGCCGATGCAGTCGATATCAATGAAGCTCGCTTGGATAGCCTGCGCGCCGCTCGGGAACGCATGCGCACCGCGGAAGCGCGGCTGCAGTCGGTGGCGACAACGATCTCTTTTTCTCGATCGAAAGCGACGACCACTGCAGGAGTAACGATTGCCCCCGGCGCATCGTTTCAGTTCACTGAACCGACTGAGTTCTGCCTAGCCGATGGGGAACGGGTGCAGGTTCATCCGGGAGGCGAATCTCTCGCTGCATGGCGGGAGGAAGCCCACGCGACAGAGACAGACTATGCAAACATGCTGAAGGCGACAGGTTTTGAAAGTTTGGAAGCCGCCACCGAGGCCCTCCGAAAGCGCGCGGCCTATCTTGCCGAAGCGCAGTCAGCGAATCATCAAATGAGATTTGTGGAAGCGCCACTCGGCATCGAGGCTCTCACCCGAGAAATCCAGGAACTCGCCGACCTATCCGAAGCACTGCGCGCGCAGGCTGACGATGCTTCCCCCAATGAGCAAACCCTCAACAAGCAAACCCTCAACAAGCAAACCACCGATGAACAAGTAGCGCTGTTCAACGAGGCGCGCGCGGAGCAAGCGCGTGACTCCGCGACAACCGAAGCACAACGTCAGGAGCAGCGAACATCGACTGCCGAGACCGCTCTGCGCATCGCCCACCAGGCGTGGTTTGAGCAAGACGCGCGACATCAAGCCGTGGCTGAGCAGGTGCACAACCTCGAAGAACGTCTCGCGACGTCGCGGGAGCAGACCAGCGATCACGAGTTGGAAAGCAAGCTTGTCGACGAAGTTGCGCGGGTAGAGGCGGCGCGTGCTTCCGTCGAAAAACATCTTGCCGCTTCCAAAGCCTCGCCGAGCGAAGAAACTGCCAAAGCACTCCGCGCCTCACAAGAAAGACAAGCGAAGGCTTCAGACGAAACCGGCGCGCTTGAACGCAAGGTCCGAGAACTACAGATCCGGCTCTCGGCAAGCGGTCATGCCGGCCTCGGCGAACGCCTTGCCGAACTAGAAGCCGAGCGGGCGGCGACGATCGCCCTGCACGACCGCGCCGAACGCGAAGCGCTCGCCGCTTCCCTTCTTCACCGAGTTTTGGAAGAAGCAGCGGCCGACGCGAAGCAACATTTGCTTGAACCGATTCAGGCGCGTATGCGTTCTCTTTTGGGCGCGGTAATCGGCTCGGCGGAGCTTGACATGGACGCCGAGCTTCGCGTTCGGGGTCTTTTTCGAACCGACCGCAGCGAGCCGTTTTTAGCGCTCAGCGTGGGCACCCGCGAGCAGCTGGCGGTGATGGTTCGGCTCGCATTCGCCGACCTTCTCCGAGAAGCAGGAAGCCCGACGCCGATCGTCCTCGACGACGCGCTGGTCTACTCCGACGCCACTCGCTTCACAGCGATCAAGAATGTTCTTCAGTCAGCGACGAACAAGGGGCAGCAAATTCTCATATTCACGTGCCGCGAAGACGATTGGGCGGATGTCCAAGGCAGCTTCGTACGATTGGAAGAATGCCGCTCGGCAACAAAACCAGGCGCGCCTCCGCAGCTCGCTGAGACTCCGATACGCGCGCCCGCTCCTGATATCGCGACGATGAACCGCGAAATCGACAAAGGATACGCGCAGACGGTTCACGACGGTCTCGAAGCCGAAGCGCACCATGAGTAGCGCCACGATCGATGGTCATCCTCTTCGATTTAGAAACCATCATGTCGTTCGACACCGACTTCGACCGCCACGGAGTCCGTCGATGGACCGACGAGCCCTGATCTCCCGCTCTGCACAACGAAACGAAACGCACCAGGTTACCCCTGCGTATCAGAACCCGTGTGAGGCTTGCTCGGTGGCGATTGGCATGGCTAGGCTCGAGGTTCACTAGAAGATCGGCGTTCATGGGTTCGGCGCTTGACCGCCACTGTGGCGCCGCCTCAGGAGACATTCGGGATGGACAAGCAGGTTTGTCGCTGGGGCGTATTGAGCACCGCAAACATCACCAAGAAAAACTGGCATTCGATCGTCAACTCGGGAAACGGACGACTCGTCGCAATTGCTAGTCGTTCCACGAAAAAGGCAAAAACTTTTATAGAAGGCTGCCAGGCATCGATTCCTGTCGCTCACCCAGTCGACGCGGTCGAAGGGTACGAGACGCTACTGAGGCGAACCGACGTCGACGCAGTGTATCTACCGCTGCCAACGGGGGTTCGAACGGAATGGGCTATCCGAGCCGCGAACGCAGGAAAGCACGTCCTCATCGAAAAACCGTGTGGTGTAAGCGCAGACGAGGTCGAACGGATCGTTGCCGCATGCAATGCCAACGCGGTGCAGTTCATGGACGGGACGATGTATCTGCACAGCAAACGAATGGCCGCATTGCGAGGCGTGCTCGACGACAGAACGACGATCGGAGCAGTTCGCCGTGTCGCCACCCAGTTCAGTTTCCGCGCGCCGGAATCGTGGATTGACGAAAACATTCGCCTCAGCAGCGCACTCGAACCTGCTGGATGCCTGGGCGATCTGGGCTGGTACACCATAGGGATAACGCTGTGGGTGATGAACTACCAGTTACCTTCCGAGGTACGGGGACGCGTACTCAGAGGCATTCGACGCGATGACAGCGAGCACACCGTGCCCCTCGAGTTTCAAGGCGAAATGCATTTCGATGGGGGCGTCTCGGCAACTTGGTACAACTCGTTCGTCACTCAGCATCAACAATGGCTGCATGTGAGCGGGTCGGCCGGCTACCTCGAAGTTAAAGACTTTGCCCTTCCTTACTTCGGCAACGAAGTGTCGTTCGACGTCTCGAAGCACGATTTTGTGAACGACGGCTGCTCTTTTCGCATGGAGCGATCGACGCGGACTCACACGATTTCCGAACACAGCAACAACCATGAAAGCGCGCAAGAAACCCGCCTCTTTCGCGCGTTTGGAGACTTGGTGCTGCATGGAAAACGAGACCCGCGGTGGGCAGAAGTTTCCTTGAACACGCAGAGAGTGCTCGACGCCGCATTTCGATCCGCGAACGAAAACGGTCGTCCCACATCGCCATCATCGTAGCGCTCATTGGGGATCGGCGGACCGTCGGGGGTCTCGCCCACAGGAGGGGAAGGGCGGCCCCGTGTTTGAGGGCATCTTACCCAAGCCTGGGTGACGACTCGAAAGAGTCGTTGCCCGGGCTTCCCGAGCCCGAGTTCGGGGGGATCCACCCCTCCGAGGACGAGACCCCCGACGGTTCGCCGATCTTCAATGAGCTCAGGACAAGAAGTGCGTTAGGGCGCCGCTTGTTTCAGCTTCGATGCGATCGAGCAATCCACCGCCCCGAAGCTCTCAGGGCCGATGTTTGGACGTTTGGCTTGATGCGCGCCAAACCGTAGCCGCGCCGACACCAAACCTCCCGATGCCTGCACCCGTCCACGAAACAGCGGCTGCTTTGATTTCAGATCCCAAACAAACGCATCGACCGGCCGAGTCCGACGGTTTCCCTGCTCCAGTACGAGGAAAAAGTATTCGCTTTCGATGAGACGCCGAAGTACCGGCAAGTCTCGCTCTATGTGCCTCGTCAGCTCTTCTTCAACGACGCGAAGTCGGAGCACGCTGTCGGTTTCAGGAATACGGCGCCGCCATCGAGAAGACAGGAAATCTCCTCGTGCGTACAAGCCTCGAGCCGACAGCGGAGCCAGCCCCAAGCAGCGGCCAATGGCGTCCGGTTTGAGCGAACGAGCGGCCTGCTGAATCTGCTCTGGACGATTCGCTCGGGAAATCGGTAGACGTAGGTAGAGGCCTGTCCGGTCGTGAAGGTCGGAAAACTGAAAACCCTCCGCCACCCAATGATTCGGCTCTTGAGCTGCCGCGGCGCGCACCCATCGATCGATCTGGTTTTGAAACTCGATGACCTGCCGTCCAGGCTGCGCCACCTTTTGCGCGTACGTCTGCTGCAATACGCCACGCAGCTCCGATACTCGAACCTGCTCCCGTATGCGATATCCAACAACAAACGCGAGAAGCACGGCGACAACGCCGACCGCCCATGTCCAACGAACGCGGGGCGCGAATGCCTTGGAATCGGCTTCTTCAAACCGCGCAGGTCGCAGTTGCTCGTCAGAAGCAGTCATCCCCACACCGACGCAGAAGACGACGCGATTACTCGCCTACTTTGTTCACCGCGAAGTTGACGTTCGTGTAGCCCGCCTGCGCGGAAGAAAACATCACTTTCTTGATGATTCGATAGTCGATCGCCTCGTCCGCCTGCAAGATCACCGCGCCAGGAAACTCTTTCGCGGGATGCAATATGCTCCAGTTACGCTTCAGCGTTTCGAGGTTCTGGATCAGCGGTTCGATGCGGTCGACCTGCGCGCTCTGAAGGAGCGTATTGCTGTCCGCGACACGCGAGCCATCCAAAGTCACCACGCGGTTGTCGATCGCAATGATGGGCGCGATTTCAAGTTCGCTGGTGTTCGACGCATCTGGCATCGTGATGCTCGGCTTCTGCGCCACGAGCTCACCCGACGCCGCAAACGACATCAGCAAAAACACGACCAGCACGATGAGAAAGTCGATGAAAGGAACTAGCGGAATCGACAGGTCGACCGGCTTGCGTCCTCCTCCAGCCACTTTGTCCCGCACAAATTTGAGCGGAATGCGGTGAAGCAATACTCGACCAGGCTTGGCTATCGGCATCGGGCGCTCTTTCTTCTAATCGTAAATCGACAAACGTACATCGGGTGACGCTCTCGCAGAGCTATTGATCGGACAGCGACATGTCGGGAAAGCCTTCGCCGACCACCATGTCCATCGCGTCCACGATATCGTCATAGCGAACGCCGTCTTCGGGAACGACAGTGAGGTCTCGTCGATTGGGCTCAAGCCGCTTGCGATCCTGCAGCTTGCTGCGCAGCTCTTCGAGATCGTAGGTGTCGCCGTTCTTGGGAATATTGATGACATCGCCTGCGCTCGACGCCAACACGTAGCCGCTGTTCTGAACCTGCAGTCGCACGATCACCCGCTCTTCGGGCGGCGGCTGGTCTTCGCTCTCCACTTGACCCGGAGTACGCTGGTTCGCGTTGATGCGCGCCAGCTGATTCCACACCGCAGTGACGAGCAAGAACATCACGCAGCACAGTAGAAGATCGATGAACGGAATCAGAGGGATTTCGGCGTCGAGCGCCTTCTTCCCTCCACCACCGCCTCCGACGTTTACGCCACCCATGCTCGCCTCAAACCGCTTGCTGCAGGCCCTGGAGGTTCACCTTGGAGCGGTTGTTGACCACCAGGTTCATCACCTGAACCGTCGCCGCATTGATGTCGTCGAGCAACGTCTGCGTCTTGCCGTTCAGCACCGCAAATCCCATGAGCGCAATGATGGCCGCGATAAGGCCGAACGCCGTGCAGTTCATCGCCTCCGAGATGCCCTTCGCGAGCATGGTAGCCTTCGAGGTCGCGTCGGCTCCGGCCACTGCCGCGAACGCCGTAATCAGACCGACGACCGTGCCGAACAGCCCCGAGAGCATGGCCAGATTCGCGAGTAGCGCGAGGTAGCCAGTGCGGTGCTCGATCAGCGGAAGCTCACGCAGCGCCGACTCATCCATCGCAGCCTGTACTTCAGCGTCCGGCCGATTGACCTTCATGAGGCCCGCCTTGACGATGCGCGCGAGGGGCGCGTTCGCCGCCGAACAAAGCTTGATGGCTCGCCCGATGTCGCCAGCAAGAATGCATTTCTGCATCGTCGCGAGAAACACATCCTTGTTGATGGAGCTCTTATAGAGATACACGGAGCGCTCCACAATCACTCCAATGGCCACGATGAGCCAGAAGAGGATGATGTACATTGCCCAGCCGCCCTCTTCAAAGTGATGCGCGAGTGCCGACATTCATAGCCTCCTGAACCGGTGCGGTTCGCAACCTTGAGCGACGTTCCGAAGCGACCCAATCGCCGCCAAACGTTCGCTTTTACCCTAACAAAACTGTTGTTACTTTTGATCGCAGAATGCGAAATGCCTCGGAATAACCAGTGTTTACCCGGGACAACACACAGCCACACGATGATACTGAGCCGGAATCACAAGTCAACTGTGTAACGACTCAACTGTCCTGCCCGGCGCCACGAGATACTCGGGCACCGTTCTTGGGGTTAGTGTCCCGTCCTCACGATTGGTTCCCGAGCTCCTCGATCAATCGTTTCGGGCAATCGTTTCGGGAGGGCTCGCGATCGAGTCCAGGCTATCGATCCGTCGGCGTTTCGGAGGAAAACAGCCACACCGAACACTTTCTGTAAAAAGAGCATGTCCTCTTCGTTGACATCTCCGATAACGCTGGGGTAGTTTCGCAGTCGGAATCTCGGCCATTGGCGGACAGAGCTAACGATTTCAACGGATTCCACCCGTCGCGCCAGCCAGATGGAAGGGGGCGGATGTGCGGCATAACGATGTGTCGCGCATTCCCAGCGTGCACCAGTGGCAAGCGGTTTTGGGCACAAGCGAGTGAAGCATAAGCGATTTCGGCGCGGGCGAACTGAAGGAGCCTATATCTGATGGAAGAAATCTGGCATGCATTGCAAGAAGGCGCGCCTTTTTCGTTTATCAACATTGGTGTGTTGGCCTTCGCCTTGGCCATCATCGCCGAACGGTCCGTGTTCATTCTCACGAAATACAGAGTGAACAGCACGGAGTTCATGGCGCAGATTCGGAAACTTGTTCAGGCCGGCAACATCGACCGTGCCATCAAGCTTTGTGAGGCAGCCCCGCTCCCTCTTCTTCAGGTGGTGAAATCGGGTCTCACTCAGGTGAACCGAGGAGAAGAAGCCGTCATCGCGTCGATGGAAGAGCGTATGTCGGAGGTGCTGCCCGCGCTTGAAAAACGAATCGGGGCATTGTGGACGCTCGCAAATATCGCCACGCTGATTGGTCTTCTCGGGACCATTCGCGGTCTGATTCGAGCGTTCAAGGCGGTCGGTACGATCGACGATCCCTCGCAGAAAACCGCGCTTCTCTCGGCCGGCATCGCGGAGGCGATGTGGAACACCTTCCTGGGTCTGTTCATCGCCGTGGTATGCATGGTGGCTCACTTGTTCCTCCATGGCATGGCGAAGAAGCACAAGCTCGACATGGAGAAGTCGACCATGAAACTCGAGAATCTACTCACCCTGCGTCGCCAGGGGAGCTGATTCCACCCCGACCTGTTCATGGCGCAACTCACTGCACAGCAGCGTCGCTATATCCGGAAGCACACGAAGGACCACGAGTTGGATCCTTCGGAGACTTCGGAAGAGCTCAACATCGTTCCGTTTCTCGACATCGTCGTGAATCTGATCATGTTCTTGCTGATGTCGATTTCGGCGGTTGCATTTTTCTCGCAGGTGGAGGCATCTCTCCCCGAGTATTCACGCGGTGGCGTCGGCAGACGCTCTGCGGAACCATCGCTCAACCTCAACCTCACGATTACCAATCGCGGTGTGATCGTGTCTGGCTCGGGCGGGAAGCTCTCGCCAGGGTGCGTGAACACATCGACTGGGCGCGTGCTTACCGTAGTGAAGCGACCCAACGGGGAGCACGATTGGAACGCGCTAACGGCTTGCGCAGCCAAAGTGAAGGAAAACTTCCCCGATGAGTTCCGGGTCACGGTGAGTGCGGATCCGGTCGTGGAATACCAGGATGTCATCAGCGCGATGGACGCTGTGCGCAGCAAAGGGGATAAAGAACTCTTTCCCGAAGTCTTACTCTCCGCTGGAGTACGCTGAGGACAGTCGTTATGAGCGCCGAACAGCCCGCGTCTATAGGTCAGGTCAAGCAGATCATCAGGCGGCGTCTTCGGCGCAAGCCCGAGCACCAGTCTGAGGGAATCAATATCTATCCGATGATGGATATGATGACGATTCTGTTGGTGTTCATGGTCATGCAGTTCGCGTCATCGACCGCCGCGGTGGTGCAAGAGAGCGAAGAGCTCCGCATTCCGTACTCGACGTCACGAGTTCAACTCGACGACGCAGTACCCATTCAGATCTCGCGAAGTGAAATCGTTGTCGATGGAGACCGCGTGATCGATCTCCGCAGCGGCACGGTCGACCCGAGCAACAAGCAAGGCGGAGGAACGGGGTTTTTGATCACTCCGCTGTTCCGCAAGCTGGAGCAGATTCGCGACCTCAAGAAAATGATCGCTCAGCAAAACTCAAGGCGGCCCTTCGAGGGAAACGTGCAGATCATCGCCGACCGACGAACCCCGTTTCGTACGCTCTCCGAGGTGATCTACACGCTTGGTCAAACCGAGTTCAAAAACATGCGGTTCGTGGTCAACAAGCCGCCGCTCAAGCGCTGATCTATTTGAGGGTTTGGCACCCAAACCCTCTCGTTCGGGATACGATCCCGAACGATTCACCCG
>JANQQS010000058.1 GCA_028284955.1 Myxococcota bacterium
CCCGATAACCGAGTCACATGCACTTGAACCGGGTTCGCAACCAGAATGGCGTCGAGACCGTCCTTGTGCGCGAGACGTATCGAGAAGACGGTAAGGTCAAGAAACGAACGCTCGCTAATGTGACCCATCTGCCCCCGCAGACCCAGGAGCTCATCGCGCGAAGCCTGGCGGGCGAAGCCCTTGTCCCTGCATCAGCCTTCGAGATCGTGCAAGCCCGTCAGCACGGCCATGTTGAAGCCGTCGTTGCGGCCATGCGGAAGCTCAAGATCGATCGGCTGCTGTGCTCTACGCCGTGCCGGGAACGGGATCTCGCCATGGCCTTGATTGCGGCGCGAGTTCTGGAGCCCGACAGCAAGCTAGGGACCACTCGTTGGTGGCAGACGACTACGCTTCCCGAAACGCTGGGCATCGACCCTGAAACGTCGGAGAACGACCTCTACCGGGCTATGGACTGGCTCGTCGAAAGGCAGTCTGCTATCGAAGCCCGGCTGGCTAAGCGTCATCTCGAGCCATGCGGCCTGGTGCTGTACGATCTCACCTCGACGTACGTCGAGGGCACGAAGTGCGACTTGGCCGCGCGGGGCCACAATCGGGACGGCAAACGGGGCAAGCTTCAGATCAATTTCGGGATGATGACCGACGAGGACGGGCGACCCATCTCCGTTAGCGTCTATCCGGGCAACACGGCGGACCCGTCGACCGTTCAAGACCAGATCCACACCATCCGAAACGAGTTCGGCATCGACCTATTCGTCTTCGTGGGCGACCGCGGCATGATCGCGCAGACCGTCGTCGATCGCTTCAAGGAGCAGGTCGATGTCGAGTGGATCACTGCCCTGAAGTCCGGCGCGATCGCGAAGCTCCACGCTGGCGGCGACCTTCAGATGGGCCTCTTCGACGAACGCAACCTTTTCGAGTTCACGTCGGCCGAGTTCCCTGGCGAGCGGCTGGTCGCGTGCCGGAATCCACTGCTCGCTGAACGTCGGGCGCGAAAGCGCGCTGACATGCTCGACGCGACACGTAGGGAGCTCGCCAAAGTGCGCAGCATGGTCCGCAGCCGCCGGCTGAAGGGCCGTGACGCCATCGGCGTTCGGGTCGGTCGCGTCATCAACAAGTACAAGATGGCGAAGCACTTCAAGCTGACCATCACGGACGACCAATTCCGCTACCGAGTTCGGCGAGACTCCGTCGCCAAAGAGGCGTCCATTGACGGGCTATACGTGATTCGAACCAGCGTGCCCAACGCGATCTCCGCAGCCGACGTCGTCCGGCATTACAAGCGGCTGACGAAGGTCGAGAAGGACTTCCGGACCATGAAGATGACCGGCCTCGAGGTGCGGCCGATCTATCACCGCACGGAGCAACGCGTCCGAGCCCACATCTTCCTGTGCATGCTGGCCCTGTA
>JANQQS010000062.1 GCA_028284955.1 Myxococcota bacterium
CTCGAAAATGCTTCGGCATTTCCTCGGTTCGCGGACGCGACGACTGGCCTACCGGCGCTGCGCGATCCTCGGTCCGCGTTTGACACCAGTCTCCTAGGAGCATGCAGGCGGCTTCCTATGGCTGATGGCTCGATTTTTGCTAGACATCCCGCGCGATGAAATCTTTTGGAAACATGTGGAATCATGGGCGGACGCGGTGGATTGCTGCGCTTCAAGCGGTGGTCCTGGTGGCTGCCGCGGCACACATCGGCGGGTGCACGGCTTCTGTCAACGACGAGCTTGGCACCTCCGCACAGGTGGAAAAGGGGTTTGCGCTTCCGCTCGCGATTCCGGTCGGGAAATTCATTATCATTCCGCTGGGGAAAATCGTCCATGGGGTGGTCGTGACGACGATCATGGTCGTCGTCTCCCACTACGCTGCGAAAGGCGCAGTCCAGCTCGTGCGAGCGTCGCTGGCCGACGCCAAAAAGGCCCTCAGCAACGTCCGCGTGGATAGTTTGCCGACGCTCAAACTTCCGCAGAGTCTGACAAACGTGATGGATATTCCTGCGGTGACAGCACACCAAATGAGTCAAATGCAAGTTGCTCTGGCACCCGAACAACCAACCAACGCAGGCACGAAGCTAGGAACGACCCCCAGCGCATGTCGACAATGCTCGTACACCGACGGGCGCTGGATCTACACAATTCAATCGCTTATTTCCGTCAAAGCATCGTATGTCTGCGCGCAAGCGCTCAAGTGGTGTACGTCGCAGGGGAACGGGCCCTGTACTCATCGCACGTTCACCGTGTCACCGAGTGCCGACCCGACTTGTCTTCCGGAGAAGGTGTTGGCGATTTCGCCAAACTACTTCCTCGAGTTGGGTTCGTCGCTAGGAAAAGGATTCAAGTTCCACTAGCCACCATATCTTTGGTGAACCATGGTGCGAGACGCGTTTTCCCTCGCTACCCTACCCAAACAGGGACGGCGGCCAAATGGAGACAGATGGCGCCATGTAGGGAAGGGATTGTTTCCCGGATGAGGGCTTGCAGTACGATGCCACGAAATATTCGATTGATTCTCGCGCTCCCGATCGGGCTTGCTTTGTCCGCATGCGGGGATGATTCGGGGGCGGGTTCGGATGCCACGAGCAGAGGGGCTCGCGATGCGGGCAGCTCCGGGACCACGCCAGGGTCCGACGCGGGGGCTTCCGATGTCGATGGAGGCGTTGTCGAAGACGGGGGCGCAGGCCAAGGCGCCGGTTCGCGCGTGATGCGGATCATGCCGCTTGGCGACTCCATTACTCAGGCCAACGCGGATCACCCGTCGTATCGTCGGCCGCTCTATCTCGCGCTCGAAGCGCGCGGCATGCGCGTCGACTTCGTCGGATCGCGAAATCGCAATCACGCGGGGCCGAACCCGTTTGATGATTTCGATCGCGACCACGAGGGCCATTGGGGCTGGCGCGCAGACCAGCTGCTCGAGCAGCTTCCTGAATGGCTCGTGGGATACACCCCCGATGTCGTGCTGATGCACGTGGGCACGAACGACATGTTCCAAGACCAAACGGTAGAATCGACGCTCGCCGAGCTTCGCGCCATTGTGGACGAACTTCGCAAAGACAACCCGCGCGTGACAATCCTCTGGGCTCGGCTCATCGCGAGCACGCGGCGCGGTGGCGACGTATTGATTCGAGCGCTCAACGATGGCGCCGCGAGCCTCGCCGGGGAGCTTGATAGCGCGGTGTCGCCGATTCGCATGGTGGACCAATACACGGGTTTTGACCCGCGCGCGCTTACCTACGACGGCGTCCACCCCAACGCGGCGGGTGAGGCGCAGATGGCCGACCGATGGCTTGAGGCTATTGAGGCGCTTTGAGCGAGCGCGAGTGCGTTGGCTGGGGGCGTTCGGAAACGGTGTCTGTGGTCCCCAGAGCAGCCGCCGCAGGGGCGTTTTAGTCACCACCCTGGGGGCCCGAAGGGTCATTGTTTGCGTACAATCGCTCCTAAAAAAAGAGCAATAAAAGCGGATGTTTATTCGGGCGAGCGACCTTCCGCGGTGGTTTGCACGGTTCTTGCTGCTCATAGCAGCATGTCTTGCCTCTTTACGTTTCGAAAAGTCGGCTCGGGATTCTCCCCGCGGGCCGCCGCAGTCCGGACGGGCGCGGTCTGGATGGGAATGGTGGCTGCGGGCGTGAGCATGCTTGCTTCCTGCGCCGGCTCACCTCCTGCGACCGAGCGGGTGTCGATGCCCGAGCCGGAACCCAAGTGTACGAGCAACAAAGACTGTGACCCTGGGTTCTACTGCGAGACATCGGTTGGCGAGTGTTTGTCGGCGGTGCTTGAACGCTGCGAGTATCGTCCGCTCTCCGATGGCTTCCGGATTCGCGAAGAATGGGCGTGGACCCAAGACGCGGAGGTCTTGCCCGAACACGACCAAATCATGGCCAGCCCGATGGTCGCGAACCTCACCGACGACGACGGTGACGGCAAGATCGACCAGAACGATGTTCCGGACGTCGTGTTCAATACGTTCAAAGAAGCGAACTACCAGACGGATGGTGTGCTCCGAGCGGTTTCGGGAGACAGCGGCGCAAGAATTTGGCCCGTTGGGGATCCCGGTTACCGCACCGCGCCAGGCACCATTCCGGCCATCGCTGATGTATCGCCAGATTCTCCGGGCCCGGAGGTGATCACATGTGAAGTCTCCACCGACGCAAACGGACGACAGATCAATACCATATTGATTCTGAAGAGCGACGGAACCCCGCTTCATCGTTTTCGCGAAGCGCCGAATTTGGCAGGGTGCATCGGTCGGCCCTCGGTCGGCGATATGGATGGCGACGGCACACCCGAGATCGTGGACGGCGTGATCATCCTCCACGGCGACGGCACGCTGGTTCGCAAACTCGACATTCCCACCACGAACTCGATTCTCGTGAGCATTGATGATGATGACGACCTTGAGATCATCACTCCTCGCGGAGCCTACAACTATGATGGTTCCCCCGTGTGGGAGGCTGCGCCAGGCGTCGGCCCCGCCAACGGGCTGCTTGCCGTGGCCGACATCGACGCCGACTACGCCAACCCGAAACCCGAGATCATTGTGATGGAGACCCAGAAGCACTCGCTGTGGGTGCTTGATGGCGCGACGGGCGCGGTTCGCTGGGGCGGCAACGACATCAACCCGGCAGGAGCCGTGGCGATGGGGACGAACGGGCTAAGAGGTGGCGGGCCACCTCTCATCGCAAACTTCGATGACGACCCTTTCCCCGAAATCGGTGTGGCCGGAGGCTTCGCCTACGCGGTGTTTGGTCACGATGGCGTACGGCAATGGGACCGGCCCACGGACGATCTTTCGTCGCGCGCGACGGGCTCCAGCGTGTTTGACTTTGAGGGCGACGGAATCGCCGAGGTGCTCTACAACGATGAGCAGAACTTTCACGTGTACCGTGGCGTGGACGGAGAAGAGCTGCTGACCCAGTGCAACACGAGCGGCACGTTGGTGGAGTTTCCCATTGTGGTCGACGTGGACAACGATGCGCGCGCCGAAGTGGTGCTGATGGAAAACAACTACGCCTTCCAGATGTGTCTCGACGGGGTCACGCCCTCGTCGACGGGCATTCACGTGTACGGCCATCCCGATGGTGAATGGGTGGGTTCCCGACGAATCTACAACCAGTTCTCCTATCACATTACCAACATCAACGACGACGGTACCGTACCCAAGCGTGAGGAACCGCATTGGCGTCTGCCGCTTACCAACAGCTTCCGTAAGAACGTGGCTCTCTTCGATGTGCCCGACTTGATCGCGGAAGACATGGCGGTCGGCGACGGAACCTGCCCCGAGTTTCTCGAGCTCTCGGTGAACATCATCAACCGCGGCGCGGCGGTATCGGCTCCGAACGTGCCCATCAGCTTCTTCTCGGTGGGCGAAGATGGGAGCAAGACATTCGTGGGCCAATCGTTCACATCGAAGCGCTTGAAGTCAGCCGACTTTGAGCGAGTGACGTTCGCTTACCCTGTCACCGCCGAGCAGCTCGACCAAACGCTTCGGTTTACGGCTTCGATCAATCATCCAGATCACGAGCCGCTCACCGAGATGCGCGAGTGTCACACCGACAACAATGATTCCGACGCGGCCGAGAACGACTGCCACGCTCTGTTCTAGGAGACTGGAGTCAAACGCTCCCGTCGGCTCGCTTGCGGCGGCAGGCCATTCGCCGCCATCCCCTCACGCTCGAAAATGCTTCGGCATTTCCTCGGTTCGCGGACGCGACGACTGGCCTACCGGCGC
>JANQQS010000071.1 GCA_028284955.1 Myxococcota bacterium
CAGGGCCTTGAAACGCTGGACGTAGAACGAGGTCGGCTATACTCAGACATGGTGCTTTGGCAGCTCAACGAAGCCGCCAAAGCCGCTTTGGAGGCGGAAATGATTTCTAAAGGATACGAGCTACAAAGCGACTGGGCGAAAGGGCACTACGCCCGAGGGCGCGCTCGAGGCGTCGAAGAAGGTCGCGAGGCCGGTGTTCAGGAGGGCCGCGTCATGGGCATCGCGGAAGCGCGACGCACTGATCTTTACGAAATCCTCGAAGCTCGTGGCCTTTCGCTCACCGAAGAGCAGCGAACACAAATCAGCGATTGCGTAGACCCAGACGTGCTCAAGCGATGGATTCGCCAAGCCGTGACCGCCGATTCAGCCAGCGCCGCACTCGACCGCGGCAAATAGCTACTCGGTTTGTTGCTCTGGGGTGGTCGCGGTGCGCATGCTGCGCCTATTCGTGCACGCTGGAGATCATGATCCAGTCTTTGCGGATGACGCCGATGCGGCGTCCAGCGTTTCGTGCGGCCTCCCATAGTTTGGGATCGGTTTTGTCTTGGCGGAGGAGAGCGAGCTGAGGGAAGCCTGTATCGGTGTTTCCTAGAGCGCGATCTTGAATGATGTCGAAAAGATCTTCTCCTTTCTCCCGACGAACCTGCGTATCGTGTTCCTCGCCCGTGTTCATCAACAGCGCGGCGCAGTCGACGTCCAACGCTTTTACCAGGTCGCCCATCAGACGAGTGAGCCAATGAGGTCCAGGGTTGCGGACTGCGTTGCTAATGAAGAGAAGGCCGTATCTGATTTCGCGTGGTGTTCGGTGAAAGGTTAACCGCATGACGACAGGCTTATCGAATTTTACGCGACGAAAGTTGCGTGACGATTTGTCTTCTTTTTGAGGCAACCTCAGTCGACGTTGCTCCGATAAGGGGAGCCGAGGCCATTGTCTTGCCGTCGCTAACCCACGAAGCGCTGCTTATGCTCTTTCGCAACTGCCCCGAGCTTGCGCCGCGGTTGATTCAGGATTCGCTTGGCGTCGAGCTTCCAGAGTATTCAGAAGTGAGCGAGCAGTCGATCGACTTCACCGAGGCGCTGCCCACCGAGTATCGAGCCGACCTCGTGGTGCAGCTGAATGGTGCCGACGGCCCGGTCGCAGGATTGGTGGTCGAAGTGCAGCTGAGTCGTGATCCACAAAAGCGCTACACGTGGCCCGTATACGCGGCGACGCTTCGAGCACGGCTTCGATGTGACGCCTATGTCCTCGTGGTTGCGCCGTCGGAGCGCATAGCGCGCTGGTGCCGCGAACCTATTTCGTTAAACGTGGGGAGCTCGTTTCGACCGCTCGTGCTCGGTCCGGAAGCGATTCCGGTCGTGCGAGACCCTGAAATCGCGCGGGCTGTCCCCGAGCTCGGCGTGCTTTCGGTTTTGGCGCACACCCGCCGCAGTGGAGCCCGAGAATCAGCGCAACTAGCGTTCTCGGCGCTGCAGGGCCTTGAAACGCTGGACGTAGAACGAGGTCGGCTATACTCAGACATGGTGCTTTGGCAGCTCAACGAAGCCGC
>JANQQS010000075.1 GCA_028284955.1 Myxococcota bacterium
CTTCAGTAAACTTTCTTCTTTCTTTTTTTCCCATCGAACGAGCTCCCAGAGCCATCTTGGCCCCTCTGGCTCTCTCCATCAAATCCGGGCAGGTTCACAGAACCTAACAAGGCGCAGATTGCTAACCCAATGCGCGAGTGCGACAATCTGATCGGGGCCGCAAAACTACTACTCTGAGAGCGACGTAACTTCGTAAGCAACATCGTCTATCTCCTTCCGAAGATCGACTCGTAGCACATCATGAGTACCGGTGTTCGCGAACCACGTCTACGTGGCGATCCTTCGGCTTGGTGCACAGCCGGCGCACTAGACGGATTTCTACGACCTCTTGGGCGCCACTGGGACGTCGGATGTTGTGGCTTTGCTACTCGTTGACGCGAGAAAAAGCGTCCGGTAGTTGACTGCTCGGCAGGACGGACGGGACTCGCTCCGGCCGGTGGAAGGAGTACAGCGCTAGCTGTACGGAATCCAGCGTGCCGCCGAGTCACGTACAAGCGTCTTGAATCAAGATATAGCGGGACGGACGGGACTCGAACCCGCGGCCTCCGGCGTGACAGGCCGGCGTTATAACCAACTTAACTACCGCCCCAAAGGGACGGCACTCGTACCCCATTGTGTCGACGCTGTCAAAGGCCAGCGGCTACCAAATACGCTAAACCCTTACAAACGCGCCAAACCTTACAAACTAGGGTCGCGCGACGCCGCGCGTACCGCGACCAGGCCGGCGCGCGCTTTGTTGACGGTTTCTTCGTATTCGCGCTCGGGATCGCTGGCTTCGACGATGCCCGCTCCGGCCTGAAGCCAGACTTCGTCGCCCCGCGCGACCAGCGTTCGAATCGCGATCGCCATATCGAGGTTGCCGTCGTAGCCGATGTAGCCGACGGCGCCTCCGTATACGCCGCGCGGTTCGGGTTCGAGCTCTTCGATGATTTGCATGGCGCGCACTTTGGGCGCCCCGCTCAGCGTTCCGGCAGGAAACGTGGCGCGTAGGGCGTCGAGGCCGCTGTATTTCTCGGCCATGCGGCCTTCGACGTTCGATGCGATATGCATTACGTGAGAGTACCGTTCGATAATCATTCTATCGGTGACGCGCACGCCGCCTGATTCACTGATGCGGCCCACGTCATTGCGGCCGAGGTCGACCAACATGACATGTTCGGCGCGTTCCTTGGGGTCGGCGAGCAGTTCATCTTCGATGCGTTGGTCTTCGGCGGGGTCAGCGCTTCGATGGCGGGTGCCGGCAATGGGGCGAACCGTCGCGATGCGGTCTTCCACGCGTACGAGCGTCTCAGGGCTTGCGCCCGCGATGGTCACCTCCGGAAACCGTAGAAAGTACATATACGGGGAGGGATTGATGAGCCGCATCACCCGGTACGCTTCGTAGAGCGAGATTTCTTCGGCGGGTACACGGAAGCGCTGGGAAAGCACGACCTGAAAAATATCGCCTGCGCGAATGTATTCTTTTGCTCGCTCGACCGCAGCGCAGAAATCCTGCCGCGCAAACGAGGACGGCGGCAAAGACTCGTTTCCCGTCAGATCCGGCGGTTCACACTGAGGCAGCACCGCCGGGGCGCGCAGACGCTCGAGCGCGCGTTCGATTCGCGCGCAGGCGTTGGCGTAGGCCGCATCGGGATCTTCTTCGGTCGGTGCCACGACAACCTTGAGCGTTTGCCTGAGGTTGTCGAAGACCAAGATCGTTCCGCCGACTGCGAACGAAAAATCGTAGTGGTCGTCTTCGATGGCTTTGTCTGCGCTGACCGGCGGACCCACCGTCGGTTCGAAGCGACGCACGCAGTCGTAGGCCACGTACCCGACCGCGCCGCCCCAAAAGCGCGGCAGCCAGTCGACGGGCGGAGGACGGTAGCGGCTGAGCTCCTCGCCTAGGCGCGCCCAGGGGTCAATGCCCGATTCTCGCTCGATGCCTCGATCGGTGACACGTTCAAAGCGATCTCCCTGTCCGCGCAGCATCGCCTCCGGCTCAAACCCAACGATGCTGTATCGCGCCCATTTTTCGCCGCCCACGACGCTTTCGAGCAGGAAGCTCCCCGGCTGCTGGCCCACCGTAGCGTAGGCGACCACCGGGGTCAGCGAATCGGCAAGAACCTCCCGATAAATCGGCACGATCGGTCGCGTTCCCGACTTGGGCTGCGCCAGCCGTCGAAACTCCTCGAGGTCGGGATGCGTGCTCATCAAAATCGCCTTAACACGATGGGCTCCGCGTCGCCAAACGTGCTAGGTGGGTGCTGCCAAAGGCGGAGCGCCTGAGATTGCACCAAGGAGAACCTCATGTCGAAGCCTGGACTCCACCCTGCCCAAGGGGGCCCCGCCGACGGGGCTTCGGTCGACCCCGAGATCTTTCAGCTGATTCGCGCTGAAGAGCGTCGCCAGCACGAGAAGCTTCGCCTAATTCCCAGCGAAAACTACGCCACGCAGGCGGTCATGCAAGCCTGCGGGAGCGTGCTCAACAACAAGTATTCCGAAGGGTACGCGGGCAAGCGCTATTACGAAGGTCAGCAGGAAATCGATAAGATCGAGACGCTGGCCATCGAACGACTCAAGTCTCTATTCGGCGTCGACCACGCCAACGTGCAGCCATACTCGGGCTCTCCCGCCAACCTCGGGGTCTACTTCGCATTTTGCAAACCCGGCGACCCAGTGCTCGGCATGGGTCTGCCGAGCGGAGGCCATCTGACCCACGGATGGAAGGTCTCGATCAGCGGCAGCTACTTCAACGCGCTTCAGTACGGAGTTCGGAAAGAAGACCACCGCATCGATTTCGACGAGGTCGCCCGGCTCGCCCGGGAGCATCGCCCCAAACTCTTGTTCTGCGGCGCAACGGCCTATCCCCGTGTCATCGATTTTCCGAAGTTCGCGGAAATCGCCAAGGAGGTCGGCGCGATATTGGTGGCCGACATCGCCCACATTTCGGGCTTGGTGGCCGGCGGCGCGCATCCATCTCCAGTCGGCTTTGCCGAAGTCATCTCCAGCACCACCCACAAAACCTTGCGCGGGCCGCGCGGCGGGATGATTCTCTGCAACCGCGAACATCAAAAGGCGATCGACAAGTCGGTGTTTCCCGGGCTGCAAGGCGGCCCCCACAATGGCACCACGGCGGGCATCGCCATCGCCGCGAAGTTGGCGGCCACGGACGAGTTCAAAGCCTACGCGCACGCGATCGTAGACAACGCTCGAGCGCTCGCCGAAACGCTGCTCGGCCGAGGCTTCTCGCTCGTGACCGGCGGTACCGACAACCATCTTGTTCTCTGCGACCTCACGCCGCAGAAGGTGCCCGGCAAGGTAGCCGCGCGCGCGCTCGATCGCGCTGGCATCGTCATGAACTACAACTCGGTTCCCTTCGACACGCGGAAACCCTTCGACCCGAGCGGCATTCGGCTGGGCACGCCTGCGCTCACCAGTCGCGGCATGGGACCTGCAGAAATGAAGCGGGTCGGCGACTGGATTGCGGATGTGGTGGAGCACGTCGAAGACGACGCGCGCCTCGACCGCATCGCTGGCGAAGTCCGAAGCCTGTGCGACGACTTTCCTGCGCCAGGTGTGCCGCTCGAATCATAGACGCTTCTCGAGCCAAAGCCGGAGCGATCCGATCGAGTGCTTCGTTCGTATGGGTTGTAGTTGAACTCAAACGACGAAAGGACTCGCTATGGATCTCTTTTCTCGGGCAAGGCACCGAAGCCTTGTCGTAGCGGCTGGGCTGCTGATCGCAGTCGGCGCGGGGTGTACGGAGCGTGTTGCCGACGCACCGAATGTAGAAGGCGTGCGCTCGGAGCTATCGCTCGTAGAAACCGATAGTCGGCTCGGCGGCGCCCAGCCTGCGCTGACGGATTCATCTATCCGAATCGGCCCTAGCTCGACTGGACCCGGCGCAATTGACCCCGGCGCAGTTGACCCCGGCGCAGTTGACCCCGGCGCAGTTGACCCCGGCGCAGTTGACCCTGGAATTATCACGGCGTTCGGAACCACCCACGCGTTTGCCGTCGAGCAAGGCGGCGCCGAGTTTGCGGTCGAGGCCAAGACCGCGCGCGACGGAGTGATCTCGGTGCTGGCGCAGGGCGTGGGCACGGTGGATGAACTGGAGATCACGGCGTTCCCATTGGGCAATCGGAGAGCGCCCGATGTGGTGGGTGCCGACATCGTACATCGCTCGGGCGCGCTTCGGCATGAGCTCGCGGGCAAGCTGCGGGTGCCACCGGAGGCGCAGGCGGCGCTCGCGTTGGCACAAACGAACGCGCTTCTCGATGAGGTTCAGGGGCGTGACTATGGCTACCCTCTGAACGACCCGAGCAATCCTTTTTCCGCAGTGGTGGGCGCTCTTCAGGCTCGCGCGGTTGTGGATGCCGGCCTTGCCTCCGCGGTGCTTGCGATTCGGATGGCGGGCGGCGCGATCGAAGCGCGCGAGAAACCTCAGAAGCAGACGTGGACGCTCACCGACGTCGCCGCGTTGGCATACCTCTATGCCGATGGCGATCCGAAGCCCGGGGATTCGAATACTCCGAAAGTTGTGAAACCGGAGGTCGCGCCTTGTTGGAAGGGCTGCAAGGTAAGCGAGGGCAAACTCGATTCGGGCTGCGCGGGCGCAAAGCTTGATGTGGCGGGCGTCGTGACGACGACGCTTGTCGTCTCCCAATTCAAAGGGACGTCCAAGTGTTACGGTTCCTGTACCCCAGAAAGCGGCTGCACCGGCCAATGGAAGCGTGCCGACGGTCCGCTCAAAGACGAGATCTGCAAAAGCATCGCCGCCAACAAAGCGTGGTGGAAGAAGGTGGCGAATCTACTTTTTGGTGGCGCGTTTACCCGTCAGTACGACCTGAGCACGGGGGTTCGTGCGTTCGGGCTCCATCCAAACCCGGGCTGCGTTACGGACGGAAAACAAGACTTCGCCACCGGTCCCGATTTTAGTCTGAAGGTTTACGGGACTGAGGTGGTTTCGCTGAAATCATCCATTCGCGAAGGCCATCTCGCCACCGTGGCGGAATCGCGCGTGGGAGGCGGTTTGACCATTTGCCACGCCGGCGATGTGGCGCCGGATGAACGGGCCGGGCTCACGGTTTCGAACTTCCTCACAGTTGCCAGTCATATCAATCAGGAATGCGATGAAAAGGGAACGACCTGCACCATCCCGCCCATTCCCGCAGACCCGTGTGCAGCGCAGAAGAAAGGTGGGTGACATCATGACGAAGGAACAACAGACGAGAAAACGACAGCCGCAGCGCTCTGTACGATGCACCGTAGAAACCCGCATGGCGCGTGGGCTTGTGGCGCTCCGTAGCATGGCGTTTGGTCTCATGACTCTGGGCTGCTCGGCCTCCACAATCGACGAATCGAACGCCATCGAATCGGTCGATGCGCGACAGGATCACCTGCTCGAGACGAGCGCGATCAACGGTGCCGTTCGTTCCTTGTCGCCAACATCCTCGTCGGTTCAGCCCATCGCACCGGGAACCCCCTTCGTGCGGGAATCGGTGAGAGATCTGAGCGATGTCTACGTGGACCAACGACCGCAGCAAACGTCCTATGCATGGATCGCGACCGAGCAGGGGCAGGAATACTCGGTCACGATGCAGCGGGAGCCTTTGGCGGCGAACGGACCCGTGACCATCATCAACGCATACAGCTCCGATGGAGATCACTATGCGGCGCAGATCCTCGAGCCTCATCGCTCTGCTGATGGCTGGGTTTGGGGAGCGCGTTTCCGCAACGGCCACGACGGCGCATCGGTGATTCGAGGCCTCGCATTCGTGGACGAACAACCGGCAAACATCTCGGCGGAGCTCGACGCACGTTCCGCGCCCCGGAGCTATGCGTTTCCGTTCGATGAATCGGGGAATCCGCATCGCGCGATCATCGCTCGGGTACAGCAGCTTTCGGCTGAGCATACCGAGCTGCGCGCCGCGCTGTGGGCGATCCTCAAGACGACGGAGCGAATGGAGGAAGAGTTCGCGGGCAGCACCGTCGTGCTCGATGACGAGTTCCGTTTTTCAGGGGATGAACGCGTGTATACGACGGCATGGCTTGGCGAAAACTGCTGGGGTGACTGCAGCGTGCGCACCGAGCCGCGTGAGAAAGCCAAAACCGTCAAATTTGAGACCACGGTGGGGACGGTGACCGCGAAGTTTAGTGGGCCGGAAGTAGAAGGTAGCTCAACCTGCTACGGGACCTGCGCCCCTGTCGGCGGCTCCACCAAATCCGTAACGGGCGGAATCAAGAACGCGAAGGACAACGAGTTTTGCAAAAAGGCGATGGTCAAAAACAACAAGATTAGCCATGCGCACGTCGTTTCGATCGACGTTTCCGCGAGTTTGACCAATATTCCGGGATGCGTGCCTGACCGCCACGACGACTCAACGAGTTCGGGTACGCTCGAGCTGTCGGGCACGCTGTTTGGCGTGTCGGCGTCGTTCAAGATCGGCAACCTCCTGCCCATCAAGAAGACGTGGGGTAAAGACATTCGAGCGGGATTTCGAGGCACCGACGTGTACTGTTCGGAGGGCCCGTTCGGCAAGAAGGTCATGGAGAAACAGGAAGTCAAAGTGATCGAGGCGGCGGAGGGAACCGTCTCCAATCCCTGCGTAATCTAGCCAGAGCGCTGATCTTTTGGCCTGATTGCGGCTTACCTCCTCGCTCTCTCCCTGCGAGGTACGTTTGTACCTCTCAGTCGTTCGCTGTGGGGGCGCTCGCAATCAGACT
>JANQQS010000085.1 GCA_028284955.1 Myxococcota bacterium
CGGCTTACCTCCTCGCTCTCTCCCTGCGAGGTACGTTTGTACCTCTCAGTCGTTCGCTGTGGGGGCGCTCGCAATCAGACTCAAAATCTCAGCACTCTATGGTACGAAACTCGAGCTCGCGCTCAGGCCAAAATTCCACTGCTCTATGGGATGCTCCTTGAGCCTCAGTCAACCCATCTGATCGCTGCTCTAGACTAGAGCAGTGCCTAGTATGGCGATCGAAATCTCTCAGCAGGAAGATATTCCGCGACCTCCCCGGCAATCATGTCACGTGCCTCTTGGCGGGGGAGTTTGGGTGAATCGGCGGGGTCGTACCCTGGCGAGAGGGTCTGGGTGCCAGACCCTCAGGCGAACTGATCATTGCTATCTAATGTAGAAGCGGCGAATCAGATACAGGTGGGTGGCTCTCGAATTGGAGCTTGCAGAACGCAAGAATGATCGATACACGATCTGTATGCCGAGCTCTACAGCTGAAGACCGACGAGACCGGGGTCCCGTCGCAACGCGATGGGGCCGCCGCGACGGCGGCCGGCGGCGGGTTGGGGGGCCCCGCGGAATCGTATTCCGTGGGGGGAGGGTCTGCGGTGAGACCCTCCGGAACGTAGTGTGATTCGGCTATCGGCGCTTGCGCATGCACGAACCCGAGGAACCTTCTGTTTTTGCCACGATGCTGGTGGGTGCGATTCGCTTCGGTGAGTCGCTGGGAATCGCGCGGAGCGATTTGGTTCGCGCTTCCGGGCTCGACAGCGGCCAGATTCAAGAGCCTGACGGGATTGTTCCTTACGAGTCACTTCTTCAGGTGTGGCAGCTGCTCGTAAAGCGTTTTCCGGGTGACGCGATTGGATTGCGCTATGCCGCGCAGACAAGTTGCTATCGCTACGGCTTGGTCGGTCATATGTGCCAGCGCAGCGCGACGACCGCCAAGGCTTGGGAGCGCTATTTACGCTATCTCTCGCTGATCGATCCGCGTTTGTCGGTGTCGCATGAACAGAGCGAGCGTGAGCTGAAGATCGAACTCACCCACGAACCGCGGGTGCGCGCGATGGCCGAGCCGCTCGAAATGATGGTCGGTTCCCTTCTCGTCGCGTCTCGGCGGATGGCGCCGCATCTTCCCGCGCCTCTCCGCGTTGCGTTTCCGCACCCGCGACGGCATCGAGAGCACGTCTACGAGGATTTCTTCCAGTGTCCGGTCGATTTCGATGCTTCTACGGCGACGATGATATTTCCTCGGGAAGCCCTCTCGCTCCCGATTCCGGAAAGCGATCCCGAGGTCTCGCTATATCTCGAGCGATACGCGCAATCACTGGTCGCCCAAACGAAGGAATGCGACCGGGTGGGTCGCAACAAGAACGATTTTGCGCAAAGCGTACGCGAGCTCATCGAAGCGCTGCTGTTTGAAGAAAAAGTGCCGACTGAGCACGGCGTGGCGAAACGTCTTCACGTGAGCGTGCGAACGCTGCAGCGGAGGCTTCAAGCATGCGAAACTTCGTTTCGCGCCGAGCTGGATGGCGTGCGAAGGCGGCTATCGATGGAGCTCATTCATCGTCACGACATGAGCTTGGAGCACGTCGCGCTCGCCGTGGGTTTTGGTGATGCGAGCGCCTTGCATCGAGCGTTTGTGCGATGGACCGGCCAAAGCCCCGGCATGTATCGACGAAACCGTACCTAGCATTCGCGACCGTAGCCTTCGCGACCATAGTCTTCTCGACCACGGACTGTTCGGCGTTTGTGTCGCCTGAGGCCAGAACTATGGCGCCGCGGGCCCATGACGAGCATCCGGCAGATTTGTAGCGTGTGTTCATTGGCAGGGCGTCACGAGATGACCCGCCGCCACGTCGTGAACCGCCACCTGAACTCGTGCAAAGGAGTGGACTATGTCTACGAACCCTACAACGTCCGCCGACCGTGACTCTAGATGCGCGCTACTCGCGCTTGCTCTCATGACCTCGAGCTGCGCCGGCGTCGACGCTGAAGCCCGCGAAACTGAAACGGATGCAGGAACCGAAGACGTGGCGGCCCAAGCATCCGATTTGCAGTTCTGCATTCCGTGGCGAGAGGTGTGCAACGGAATTGATGACGATTGTAACGGCATCATCGACGACAATATTCCCCACGCCGGTTTTTGCGGCAGCGACGTTGGCGAATGCACTCCCGGTATCTTGGCGTGCAGCTTCGGTCGCTTCGTATGCACAGGCCGTGGCCCTCGGAGCGAACGCTGCGATAGGCGCGACAACGACTGCGACGGCGTGGTCGACGAAGGTGTGCGCAATCGATGTGGACAATGCGGGCCCAACCCTCGGGAACGGTGCGACTACCAAGACAACGACTGCGACGGCGCAGTCGATGAGGGCATCAACCTGAATACCGACAACTTCAACTGCGGAGCGTGCAACCAGCGCTGTGCGGTCGAAGAGTTTTGTGACAACGGAAGATGCGAGCTCGACCCGGCCTATTTCGTCTGTGACAAAAATCATCACGACTGGCCTCGCTGCGAACCTCACTGAAGCACTGTCTGACCAAACATCCGTCTGACCAAACATGGAGCCACAGGAGCGAACGATGATGATTGAATCAAACGAAATGCGTTCAGGAGCCATCATGTTGTGCGGATGCGCGATGCTCTTTGGGTGTAGCGCAGGACGCGTGGAGAAAAGCTCTCCTGAGCCGGTAGGCGAGTCGACGGCCTCGCTGCTGGGTGCGTTTGAGTTGAAGAGCTGCTCCGAAACGCAGGAACGAATGATGTCGGACGCATGGATGGTGGGAAAGGTTGTGAGTCAGGATCCCGTGTTTCGTGATTGTGTGATCCAGGCGCCGTACATCCCCTGTGACGATGATGGTGATCCGCAAGTGTCTACCGCGCTCAGCGCGTCGCGAAGCCCGAACGATATGCGCGTGCACTGCGAACAGTTCAGCAATCCATCCACCGCCGGACACGCAGATGCCGTTCACGATCCGTTGCACGAAAAAAAGGAGGAAATCTCGGTGTCAGAACGTGTTCTCGATGACAACGCGTCAAGGCCGCTGCGGGTTTCCACGGGAAACGTCGCGGGCATCATTTGGCATGAAGTGATGCATACGCACGATTTTCAACACGGTCTGGGCAGTGATCCATCCACCTATGCGGCGCAATGCGGGCAAGACCCGAAGACTTGGAACGCGTTCGAACACAGCATGCCGTACATCGTCGAGGATTGCATGCGGCTGACGGCCTGGGACATGGTTCGCAGGCGGTTTTTTCGGGATCTCGATCGCCCGCCGACGGACGCCGAAGAGGAGTTTTTCTTCGGCGAGATGGCCAGCGGCAACATCACTGGGCCGGTTTTTCTGACCCACGCCATCACGCGGGTCAACGCGCCTTCCAACGTGCGCGCCGGCGAAATACTGCCGAACCGAATCGAAATCCTCTGGGATGACAACTCGAGTAACGAAACGCGTTTTGAGGTGATTGGCCGACGCGGCTCCAGTTCCCTTCTCATCCCCACGGCAGATGAAAATGCAGAGAGCGCGACTGCGCGAAATCTCAGCCCGGGGGTCGAGTACACGTTCAAGGTGCGCGCATGCAACAAGATCGAGTGCTCACCTTTTTCGAGCGAAGTCGCGATTCGCACCACGTCGTCGCTTCCCGAAGCGCCACACAACTTTCAGGTCGATGCGGTGGAATCCACTCGGGTAGCGCTTTCATGGGGCTTCATCAACAACGGGAACTCCGTCACTCGCTATGAGCTCGCGTGGACCGGCGGCAGTCCGAGTGTGTATCGATCAACGACCTTGCTCGCAGGAGCTACGTCGCATTGGGTTGAACATCTGGATCCGAACGAGAGCTATCTCTTTAACCTCCAAGCCTGCAACTCTACCGGCTGTTCGACGTCGTCGTTTCGAACCGCCCGAACCTTACCGCTGGTGGCGTTGCCTCCGGCGCTAAGCAACCTCCGGGTTGTTTCGAATACTCCGACCGAGGTGTCGCTGAGCTGGGAAAATCCGGGCCCAACAGTTGTGGCGGTGAGCCAAATGTGGCGCATCGAACTGCATTGGTTGGCGGAAGGGTCGGGATCCTGGAGCGTGATTCACCTGCCCTACGGCAGCACCGAGTACGATTTTCAGAAGCCTTTTTCGGGAGCGATTTATCGCTTTCACGTTCGCGCCTGCAACATCGGCGGTTGCTCGCCTCTAAGCAATCAAGCGAGCGCGTTTTGACGCAGACCAATCTGACACGAAGCACGCGGAGGCACGAGAAACATGAACTTCAACAGTGATTATCTGGCGCGCGGCATACTCTTCGGAGCTGCGATTTTGTCCGGCTGTACAGTGGAAAGAGACGACGCACTTTCTTCGGATACTGTCGACGGGTCTCGCGTGTCGCTTTCCGGCGCTCTCGAGTTTGACGATTGTTCGTCGACGCATCGTCAGATGCTCACCGATGCCTTGATGATCGGCCTGGTCACCGCGCAGGATTCTGTGTTTGAGGCATGCGTTCTGAATGCCCCCTATATCCCTTGTGATGACGATGACGATCCGCGTGCCACTACTGCGGTTCAGGCGTCACAGAGCCCGAACGATGTGCGGATGCGTTGCGAGTCATTCAACGACGGGATAACCGGAGGTCAAGCAGGTCCCAATCATGGCCCGCTACACAACAAGGAAGAATCGTTTTCCGTTGCCAAAGAAGTGCTCGAAAACAGCGTGGGAGGGCAAATTCGAGGCGTATCGGGCGTATTGAGCCAGATCATTTGGCACGAGGTCATTCACACACATGATTTCAACCATGGAGCCGGCAAGGATTCGTCAACCTTCGCGGCGCAGTGCGGGAGAGACCCGAAAACGTGGAGCGCCTCGCGCAACAGCATGCCCAATATCGTTGGCGATTGCATGAGGTCTACTCTTGAAGACCTGGTGGACCGTCGCTTTCGCCGTGACTTTGGTCGAAACGCAAGGGTTGCGGAGCACAATTTCTTCTACGGCGAAATGGCCAGCGGAAACATCACCACGCCGGTTGCACTGACTCATGCGATCACGGACGTCGCTGCGCCCACCGATTTGCGCGCGGGGAACGTGACTCCAACGTCGATTCGATTGGAGTGGAACGACAACTCGGCGAACGAAGATCGTTTTGAAATCGTCGGATCTCGTGGCTTCTCATCGCTCTTCATCCCGGACGCCGGGGAAGATCAGATGACTGCCACGGCGAGCAACCTCGAGCCGGGCGTGGCGTATACGTTCAAAGTGCGCGCCTGCAACCCCTTCGATTGCTCCGACTATACGCCTGAAATCGTAGTGCAAACGACGTCTGCGGCGCCGAGCGTTCCCGAGAACGTTCGTGTAGGAACCATCGAGAGCACGCGCGTAGAACTCCTGTGGGACCCGCCTTTGGACAACGGCCATCCCACCACGCACTACTACCTCTGGTGGACTGGAGGCAGCCCCAGCCGCACTCGATTCGACGCGATTCACGGCTTGCTGAACCGCTATTGGGTTGAACACCTCGACCCCAATGAGAGCTACCTCTTCAACTTGCAAGCCTGCAACACCGTCGACTGCTCCACCTCGGTCTTTCGAACCGCCCGCACCCAGCGTCTCGCGCAGGTGCCGCGCTCATTGAGCAACCTTCGCATCACTTCGAACACGCTGACCGAAGTATCGCTCGCATGGGACGACCCGAACCCGTCCTTCGTTCCCGTGAGCGAAGAATGGGAAGTAGAACTCCATTGGACCGCCGCCGGGTCCGGGTCGCCGACCGTCGTTCCGCTCGCCTACGGCCCCACTCAGCACACCTTTCAAAAGCCCTTCGGCGGCACCATCTATCAAATCCTTATCCGCGCCTGCAACATCGGCGGCTGCTCCGATTTCACCAACCAAGTGAGCGCGTTTTAGAACACCCATGGCCAAAGCGATCCGCGGCTGAGCGCAGAGCAAGCGAGGTTCACGAATTCCGTTGAAATGTCTGGACTAGATGGAGGTGGTGGGCACTTCGTTCGAGGAGTCTCCACCGCAATCCGGGGAGCCGTCGCACGACGAGATCGCGCATTCCTCAAAGTTCGCCGGAAGACGTTCGCTCCAACCAAGTTGGTTGATGAAAATCGGTTCCGCATCAAAGCGAACGTTCCCCACCGCATGGCTGAGCGAGAACGGGTCGCCCGTAGTTTTCGGGCTTGTCGCCATGACGCCAGCCTTGAGCAACCTGCCTGTTCCACTCCATGCGTTCCCCGTTTGCATTCCTTCAATGCGGACGCGCCACGTGCCGTTGATCAACGAAATGGCTCCCCCTTCGTTGAAGCATGGCCCCCCGAATATCAGATCCTGGCGCAAAGCTTCGTGTGGAGCGGGTCGAGTTCTCTGACCGCGCACCCGCCCTTGCATGAGGCAGAGCGACCCGTCGTGGCCCGAAAATGTGAGCGTGAGGGAGTAGCTCTGGCGGAAGCCAGAGCCTGCAGAAAAGCTGCGATGGCACGTCACCAAACTAGTGACGCTCTCGGGAGGAGGTTCAGCCGGAATGATGATTTGCTTTTCATCGACGGACTCTGCGGGGTCACTGACCGCCGAGACGCAACCTGCCGCTTGCAGACACGTCAAGGCGCCAAGCAGAACGGCACCGTTCGCGGGTTGATGATTCGTTCGATGAAAGTTGCGGGTCATCGTTTCTTCTTTCGTGATGAACCTGGGAGAGCTTGTGCGCTCTCCCAGGCCTGATTGTCCTGATCGCACACGTCGCACGACCCGCAACTGAATCAGGCAAAATTTCGGACCACAATTGGTCATTCAAGGTCGTTCGTTCGATGGGTCGTGGCGTCACGGACAGAGCCGGGCCGCTTCCCACTGCCCGAGTCGTGGGTCATGAGCGATCACGCGCTGGAACAGCAGAGGGCCTTTGTCGTTGAGTTTCGGTTCTTCCTCGTTTGTGATGTCTACATCCCAAGCGCGACTGAATGCCAGACCCGGCGTGTCCGGGAAAGGGAAGACCACTAGTTCGATATTGAGTGTTTGCAGATACGTGTTGTTTTCCACGACTCGTGGTGGCTCCGCTTTCCATGACAGGTGGATGTTGTGTACCGACGGCTCCCTTCCAAGCACAGACCTCAGCACGTTCGCAACACCAGCCGCCCTTTGAAAGAGTCCATTTCGAAGTTCTTTATGTTCTGGCTGTTTCAGATCGATTTCGTGGTCGCCGTTCCAGTGGTGGGCGTTTGCCTCTCGCATCGCGGTTTGGAGTACCGGCGTGGTCACAACAGCAGCGAGCGCATTGCTCATATCCGCTTTTGCGTCACATACTTTCGTGGAGCCTCCATAGGCTTCGAGCGTGGATGCCCACGTCGCGATCGTGCTTTCGATATCGAACGCTTGCATGCTTCCGATATCACTACTGCAGAGCGACACTCTGGGTCGCTTCCATCGCGCGGCGTAGTCTCGGCCGCGTGTGTGGACGTTGCTGCTGAAGCCCAAGTATCTCGTCCGAAGACTGTTCTCTTCGTACCACGGCTCGACGACGCTTGCGTTCTGTGCGAGGCGGTGGTTCTGCGCGGGGCGGTGATAGATCGAGCTCAAAGAGAGTGGCGCCGATGCCGCAGGAGCGATCTCAACGGTGACTGAATCCATGTAGTAGCTGGATTCTGGATCGTCGTAGTCGTTGAGCGAAAGAGAAACCGTCCAATCGTTCGGCGTCGATGTCGAGTTGAGTTTGCCAATCGAAGCGCCAAGTTTGCGAAGCAGTTCGCGTTCTAGTTTGCTCACCTCATTTTCGACATCGTTGACGGAGAGCGCCTCGTTCCTTTCCTTGGCGACAATGGCCCGGTTCATGAGCTGCGCCACGTCGTTGCTGACGAATTGACTGATGGGCTCGCGCATCTCTCGGCAATACTCCGCTCTCACAGCCGCCATTCCACGCAGCAAATTCGCGAACACAAGCAACGGTTCCTCGACCTCATCCAGGGGGTAGTTTCTCGAATCAGAGAATGATTTGTTCTCGCGATTGGGGGCGTCAGTCTCCACCCGTGCTTCGCAGCCCGCGCAAAATACTCCAACAAACGCGATGATTCTTGCACCCCGTCGAATGGCAGATTCCATACCCTCCACTCCGCAAGAAACGTGCCTGCAAGAAGCGCACGTGTTGAAGCCTCCCAGCGGAACGTCGCAGATCGAGCTGGCGCGATTGGGAGCTGTGGCCTCTCTTTCAGATTTGCGCACGCTACGAGGCAACCGATTCGAGCATCTGGCAGGAGACCGAGTCGGTCAGTGCAGCATACGCATCAACGACCGATACCGAATCTGTTTTGTCTGGGCACAAGAAGACGCAGAGCAAGTTGAAATCGTCGACTATCATTGAGGGCTCAAAATGAAAAGAACAAGGATTTGGAACACGTGACGCCGGTTCATCCGGGGGCTGTTCTTCGAGATGAGGTGGAAGAGCTCGGCGTGTCGCAAAGCCAGCTCGCGCGCCACATCTATGCGCTGCCAAAGACAATCAACGAGATTTGTCGAGGGAAGCGAGGCATCAGCGCAGAGATGGCCACCAAGCTTTCGCTCGCGCTGGGGGCCAGCCCAATTTTCTGGCTCAATCTTCAGCGCAACTGGGAGCTTAGCCAAATCGATCCCGATTCGATTCCCGACATTGATCCGGTGGCAGCGTAGGCTGGTCCGACGGCGAGATATGCTTGCTGACCACGTGTTGGCGGTTCACACTCCGCGCGACCATGTCACGCTGTGGGCTCGGCTCGATTTTGTTTTCTTTGCTGCCCCGGACCGCTCAGTCTCGCCATAGCCGCGCAAAGGTCTTCTTGGTTCTGTGCCTGGCCGGGGCGTGCGCCGCTTCGACCGACGACGAAGTTTCTGATCTCCGCGCCAAACAAGCGTCAAGATTGTCGCGCGTCGCGCGTCTTTTGATCCAGTACCCGAATTCGAAGCCGCTCAGTTGGCACCGAGCAAAAGGCGCCAACATCGGCGAATCGTTAAACCTGAGCTACTGTTTTTCGACCGTCATGAAGGACTATCTGCTCGGCATCAAGTTCGATGGAACTGAGGGTTTCCAAATCTTGCCCCCCTCGCAGATGACTTTGAAGTTCAGTGATATCTGTGAGAGGAAACGGGCGATTTCCCCTGTTGTAACTTCTGGTGTTAAACTGAAACCCGCATGCGTACGGTGGTGACAAAGACGAAGCTCCGGCATTTGCTTCGGGAGTTTGGTCGGGCGGCATCAGGCGCAGGCACGCTCTATTTGACCGGCGGTGGTTCTGCGTTGCTTCACGGATGGCGCGATACCACCGTCGACGTAGATCTCAAGTTCGACCCGGAGCCGCCGGGCGTGTTCGAGATGATTCCGAAGCTGAAAGAGGAGCTCGGTGTGAATATCGAACTCGCGTCTCTAGACCACTTTATCCCGGAGGTGCCGGGCTGGCGTGATCGCAGTCCATGGATCGAACGCTTTGGACACCTTACATGTCGTCACTACGACTTCGTGGCGCAAGCGCTCGCGAAAATTGAGCGGGGCCATGGTCGCGATTTGGACGACGTCGAGGCCATGATGGAGCGAGGGCTGGTGCAGCCCGTGCAGCTGCGCGAAGCTTTTTCTCAGATCAAAGAACTGCTCATTCGCTACCCCGCCATTGACCCAATCGTGTTCGAACAAAAGGTTGACCGATTTCTTTCACAGAACGGCGAGGCCACATGATTGCGTCTCGTAAGTCTGTCGAACCCACCGAAGCCATAGACCCCAGCGAAGCCATCGACATCCGCGGTCTTCCAGAGTCGAACACGATTGCGCAAGGGGTCGTCGACCTAGAAGAAAACAACCACTCCGTCGCCGCATTGCTCGTCGCCATTGCCGCGCCGCGTTTGAGAAGCGCGGGGCTCGTGGTTCCTGAGCATTCAATCACCGATCCAGAAATCACTCTCTACCGGATGCTGCAGCCAGAACATGGAGACGGCGCGTACAGCTACTACAATGCATTGATCCGTCGCCTCGTGAGTTTCTCTCAAGCTCTTGAGCAGAGGTTCCGACGACGGTACGAAAGCGCACCTTTAGACAATACGTAGACGTCGCTGGATGGCGTCGACTGGCTGGTTTTCTAAACGCATGTCTTCTCAATTCACAAACCAGATCGCCTTCGTTCAAGGCGCCAGTCGCGGCATCGGCTTTGCCCTGGTGGATCGTTTGTTGGCTCGTGGCGCTCGGGTGTATGCGAGCTGCCGGGAGCCAGAGCAGGCGGATCAACTGCAGGCGCTCGCGGCGCAAAACGACGCGCTGCGTGTGGTGCGCTTGAATGTTGAGGACGAGGCTACGGTGGAGCAGGCGGCGAGATACGTTGCGGACCAGGTCGACCGGGTTCATCTACTCATGAATGTAGCGGGGCTGTTGCACGATGGAGCTCTCAAGCCAGAGAAGAAGCTCAGCATGGTCGAGCCTGCGCATCTGCATCGGGTGTTCGCGGTCAACGCATTTGGGCCCTTGCTCGTGGCCAAGCATTTTTCACACTTGTTGATCCACGACGAACCCGCTGTGCTCGCCAACCTTTCCGCGCGCGTCGGCAGCATTGGCGACAATCGGCTTGGCGGTTGGTACGCGTATCGAGCGTCCAAAGCGGCCCAAAACATGTTCACGGCGAATCTTGCCATCGAGCTCGCGCGCCGCGGCAAGAACTTGTCCGTGATCGCCCTCCATCCCGGCACGGTAGAAACCGACCTGAGCGCACCTTTTCGCGCGCGGGTTCCCTCGGAACGACTGTTCGACGTTTGTCGAGCCGCCGACCAACTGCTCGCTATTGTGGATCGAACTACCCCCGAGCATACCGGTCGCTTCTACGCTTGGGACGGCAGCGAGATCCCGTGGTGAGATTTGTGGGACTGCAAAGCTGACGTTACCTTGAGCTTGTGCAGAACCGATTGCCACAGGCGCTTCTGCTGCCCATCATTTCGTGGCGTCATATTTCGCTGTGGTGCGCTGTGCTGTGGTGCGCTGTGCTGTGGTGCGCGGCGCTTGCCGCGTGCGACGGCGGGAGTGCGAGGGAGGATGCAGCGGAGCCCGACGCTTCTCAAGAGACTGACCCCGACGCCGGCGTCGCATCGGGAATCCTAGGAGAAAATTCGCTCGGCAACAGCCTCTTCAACCCCGACGTTGGCGGAGCGGAAGAGGAATGGGCTCCCGGTGAATATATCGTCCCCACTTCGGTAGAAGACGTGTTCGTTCGAGATGATGGCGGGCTGCTTACCGCGACGTCGGGGGTGGAGCCGATTCATTCTCTGAACGCGCGATTCGACGCGTCTTGGCAGCGAGACGGGTTCTATCTCCCGCCTCGCGACAAAGTGAACCCGCTGATCGCTCAGACAGTTTCTGTAGTAGGCGCGGGCAACCGGGTGTTTCTCGGCCAGGAGCGCCGCGTAGATTGGCAATCCGGAGAACTGTTCGCCGAAGGCGGCGTGTACGTCATGGGTGCATCCGCGACGGATGTGCTTCAGGTTTTGCACGAAGGCGAGGATGTCACAGCCCTTGCGGCTACCGATTCTGAGCTGTTTGTGGCAGTCACAGACGGCACGTCCGCGCGAGTCGATGTCCATTCTCTGAGCAATCTAGATGAAATTTCACAGACGTTTTCGCTGCCTGCGAGAGTGCGCAAGCTCAAGGTCGAAGGTGAGCTGGTGGTCGCGCTTCACGACCCCGACCCGGAACATCTTCCAAAGAGTGACTACGAGAGTCCCTATGTCGCGATGTATGCGCGAGATGGTCGAAGCGTGGTCGCGCGTTTGGCGACCAGTGGGCGTCCAGGAGGAATTTGTCTTCGTGGGGATAGCCTTTTTGTGGGTCGCGCTCCGCTCGAACGACCTGAGTTTGGAATCGAGGTATTCGATATCGCTCAGCCGAATGCGCCTGTCGCGACGGGATTGCTCGGTCGCGAAGCAGGTCCCTTGGACGATTCAGATGGCCCTACGGGAACGCTCGGAGAAGATCGCAACGGCCGTATCATCGACCTCGAATGCTTGACCGACGGCTTTGTCGCGGTGATTCGCAATCGCCCGTTATGGATGGAGCCGACCACCGCGATTCTCGAACTCGATTCATCGGCCAAGCTCCGGCGACAGTTGATGGGTCTGAGCTTTGTCGATAGCGCGGTGCGCGCAGGAACTGACGAGGCAACCTACTATTCCGGTGAATATCTCTACGAAGTGGATTGGACCTCCTCTGGCGAGAGCTTTCACCGATTGGTTGGCACTACGCTCGATCCTTTTCGGTACCCGGATGACTTGCGCCTCCAATACACCCCTCAAACCTATCACTGTCCGGCCGCGGTTTTTTTCAAAGGAGACCAATCGTTCGTCGCGATCGGGTTTCAAGGACAAAGCGAGGGTCAGTATTTTTCTGTCGAATCGAATGCGCATGTGCTCCGGCCGGTTGCCGCGTGGCACTACGTGAACGAGCAAAACGGTCTCGATTTCGATTGGCCAAGAAGCTCATCGGCGCCTTGGAATGTGTGGACCGACAGAAATCGGGATGGTCAGATGGATGCGCCAGAGCTTGTATTGCTGGACGCCAACGCAAACCGCGATGGAACCCCTGTCCCTGAACCACAGCGTCTCGGCACCATCGCGGTGGATGGGGCAGGGTCGCTTTGGATGACATCGTTTGCAGAAGAACGAAATCGGCTCGCAGTGGTGGACCCGCGGATCGACGGTGGCCAGCTTCGCGTGCCGAATGAGCTCTCCGGCGACTACGAACTCCCCATCGACCGCTTCGATCCGGGTTTGTTCAATCCCGACTCGCTCATCATTGAATACGATCCAGATCGAGACGACCTGTACGTGCTGGGCTGGACTTCGGCGCATCCTTTTGAGCCGAGGTCAGATGCACCCGACGATGCGCCATCTTTCGGCGCGTCCAAGGGGCTGGTTCGATACGCGAACTTTCGCTCGTCGTATCCGAACCTCGATCCGCGTTGGGAAACCGAGGTGCCCCATCGATCGCCAGATGTGCATGGCCGGGAGCTTGCTTTGAACAGCGCGTTTTCAGGGGCTGCGATTGAGCAAGATATCGACGTGGCCGGAGCCTATGTATTTGTCACCTACAGCTATGGCCGGATGCTCGTGTACGGGCGCGATGATGGAGCGATGGTGTCGAGCATTCTCCCTCTCAATCATCAGCACGCCAAAGTTGATTGTCGCAATGCCGCAGTACACGTGGAACACGAGTCAGCGAGTGGCGAATACCGGATCATGCAGGAATCGCTCTACACTTCTTCGGTGAACGCCATTCGTTGGCGACCGCGGGAGTAGTGCCTAGTTCGAACCGGGAGCACCGAGCGCATGGTGTGAACCTAGGCGATGTGAGTACCGCAATTTTGACCTCACCCAGGGGCAAGGCGCACCCTTGGATGCGGTGTGGCGAATGGATGCGGTGTGGCGAAAGAGAACACGTGAGTCGTCGCTCCGGTCGTGCGTACGCATCGCCGCTGTCTTTGGCGCGTGGTCACTTTACGCATGGGGGCCTTCGGCGCTCGCGCAAGATGGCAACCACAATGACCTGCTCATTGGAGGTCGAGCTGCGGCGATGGGCGGGGCGTTTACTGCCGTGGCGGATGATGCGTCGGCGGCGATTCACAATCCGGCAGGGTTGGCTCAGATATCCCGGCAGAGTATTTCTGCATCGATTTCGGCGTATGGAGTCGCCTCGACGACCGCTGAAGGTGTGTATGTGGATGATCCGAACTCCGCAGACTTAAAGCGCACCGATATTCAGATCTTTCCTGGCACTACTGGCTATGTGTTCCCGTTGCCTGGTGGCGAGTCGTGGTCGCATACGCTCGCCGCCACGATTCTCGTCACCGATTTCAGCGAGTTTGAAGGCGCGGTCGATCTTTCCTCGGATGCGTTGGGCATCATCGCCCAGTTTTTCGACAAGACCGCGACCACCACGCTCTATGTCGGTCCCTCATACGGATTTCGTTTCAAGCAGCTTTATGTCGGAGCTTCAGCGTTTCTTCAGTATTCTCAAAATCAGAACCGAACCTACTCCGCGGGCAATCTTGAAGGCGACGGCGCGGTGCTTCGCTTTTCAGACTTTGAAACGTTGGACTCACGTTTTTTTGGGCTGGTAGGAGTCTTGGGCGCGCTCTACCAAATCAACAAGCACTGGGCGGTGGGCGCAGCGATGGAGCTCCCCAATATCCGCCTCGGTGGTTCGGCGACCTCGTTCTTCGCCAGTGCAGAATCTATTGTGGATGTGGGGGTGAGCGACCCGCTGGACCCCTCGCTCTATCAAACAGACCCCACCCGCTCGGAATCGCGTCGTTGGAAGACAAGGTGGTCCAGCGTGCGGTCGTCGAGGTGCTGAACGCGATCTACGAAGGCACTGAGCGCGGCATGCCTATGCGACAAGAGGACGGCATGGGTCAGAAAACCGCGGAAGTGAGGTTGCTGCGGATCGTGTCGTCGGCGGTGAGCAGGGGGACGTTCTCTGCGACTGCCTGGGCGGCAATGAGTCGATCAAAGGGATCGCGTGTCCAGCGCATGGAGCTGGAGCGTTGGGCCACCAGGAAAAACGGCGTCTCGCTCGTCCGTAGGCCAATGCGGTAGCCTAGGTCGTTCAAGACCACCGCCCCACCTTCACGGATGCGCTTGATCTCATGCAGGTAGTCGAGCTCGACATGAACCATCGGCGAGACTTCGAGCGTGTGGCTTTCGATCAATTCAATAGCAGAGGCGGACAGTCGCTGACGATCTCCTGCGTAGAGCCAGACCACGATGTGAGTATCTAGGTGAAGTCTGGTTTCCATTCGTCGGACCAATCCATGTGAATGAGCTCGTCCGGATCGCCTTGCACGAAATCCTCGCGCCTGGTGAGTCGAGCAAGCTTAGAAGGTGGCTGCTCAGGATGAATCGCCAGTCGTCCACCCCTCCGCTCAATGATTAACGGCTTGCCGGTTTTCAGCACATTATCCAGGAGCGCGTACACATTCGCTCGCAGTTTAGACGCAGAGATAGGCATATACAGACAATAGCGTACGTACTTAGGAAATGCAAATCGTACGTACGTTTCAAGGGGCCGGAGCCAGGCGTCGGCCACCCACGACTATGCTCTGCTCTGTGGATTCTTCACCGACTTTTCGGCATCCCCCATGGACTCGCAAAGTCTGGACGACATTGAAGCCATCGACGCGCTAGGGGGCAGCTTGGCCCTCGCACACAAACGACCGAGTTCCGAGTTCTTGTTGGGCGCCACCGGACGCTACGGGTGGGGCAAAACCAACGGTCTCACGTTCGTGGAAGGATGAAACCCTGAAGTCGATGTCACCGAATGGTCCTTGACGATCTTCATCGCCGCGCAGGCCAATCTCGGAAAAGATGTCAGCGAAGATTCACAGACCTCACCGGAGCTATGACGGCTGGGCATCTCGCATGCTGGACCTCGGCTTGACCGAGGCGACCACCAACGCTGTCATCCATGGCAGTGACCGCGAAGCCGCAGAGACGGCGATCGAGGAGCTCGACACCTACCTTGGGCTTGCGGAAGAGGATGACATCGACCGCGAGCGTTAGCACGAAGAATCACTTTTAGCTGGTTTCGTCGCTCGCAGGCGCCGCGGTGATTCTGAAAACGGCGACTTTGTTGTTTTCCGGCACAAGGAGCAATCGAGGGGGGTGATAATTGTTGTTTTTGCGGATTCGATAAAAAAAGTAGAGTCCAGCAGTAGCGGCGTCGTCCGAGGTAAATTGATTGCAACTGGCGGAGTTGCGTCAAAAACTGAGCCGTAGTCGACCCACTCTTCTTGGCCGGGCTCGATGCCAGGTGAGTCGATCAAGAATGAGAACATTTCCCACCGTGGTTGCTTTTTCGCTCGGAACTCGGTTACCCAGGCGTTCTTATCTTGTTCCCCGGCCGTTCCTTCTTAGAGACTCGTCGGTGAGCGCATCGGAACCACACTCTTGTGCGCCGTTTTGCTCCCCGGTAGCTTCTTTCTTGATCAGATTCCGAAGCGCTGTCAGTCCATCCGGATGATACGCGCAGTGTTCGAACGACACCCACTTCACATCTTCTGAGCTCGTGCCGGGCTTTCTCAGAAAGAACTCAGCTTGGAGTTTGCGCCCGACTCCAATTTGCTCGAATTCTTTGATCACGATCACGCCCATCGCTATCCAAGTGTTGTAGTTGTAGCCCACCGGGAGCACGAACTTATGCCCCTCCTCGCAGTTGGCGTGTTCACCGACGTGGAAGTCCACGTGGTACCGGACACTAGAAGTATCATCCGCCGGAGCCCCGCTGATCAGCGCAACAGGATTCACTTTCGTTCTAACCCCTGCGGATAGGTCGCGGCCTTGCAACGCGATCAGTGCGTCGTCTCCGCACGATACAATCGATGGGTACCAGCCCGAGTCCTTGGAGCGATAGGTTGCGTTTGAAGCGTCCCCCGTTTCCGCTGTACAGGCAAGAATCGAGCACGCGAACAGAGAATAAAGCCTCGACATCTTTGAGACCCCTAGCATGGGTGACCTCGTCGCTACAAACGAGCGCGTCACCACAAAGAACCCTGCTTCGGGAGTAGCCGTCGATTCTGGGAAGGTCTAGGCTGCCTAGCCCGGGGAGTTTTGGAGGGGACACGTGTTCGCCGCGTCGGTTTCGGCATCGAGCGGCGCGCTGTGGCAACAACGGAATAAGGAGGGGGCTATGCGAAAGCAGATGGCGATCGTCATCGACGCATCGGGGTCGATGTTTCATCCGGCGAGCACGGACTGCGTTCACGACAAGATTGTGGAAGCGTCAGAATCGGTTCAGTGGATGCTGGAGGAGATCAAGACGCATGTGCAAACTACAGGCGATGAGTGGGCGGTTTCGCTCTGGTATTTTGCCGAATCGCTCAGCGGATTGGTGGGACAAACGTTGTTTACAAACAGCGTGACCGACATGCTGGTCGACATCATGAAAAACGTGGTGCAGGCAGTGGAAAACCAGGGGCCGACCCAAACCGCGGTCGGCAACTTAACCGACATCTTTGCAGCCGTGCGCGAGACTTCTGACTGGATGGACGCCAACCCGCCAACCTGGGCGAGCTCGCCCGCCAATGGCGCTCCAGATAAGAAAGTCATTTTTCTCTTCACGGACGGAAACCAGACCATTCCTCACAATGGCAGCCTTGTTCGAGCTGGCTACGAAGGAGAACAAGGCGTCAGCTTTGCCGCGCTGCTCGACGGGCGCGACATCGCGGTGAACGCGCAGGGCATTGGTTCCGATCTTCTCAACGCGACGCTCACCGACCTGGTCGATCAGGGCGCGGACGGCAGCACCAGCAAAGTCATCTCCACGACGCCGGGATACGCCGCCGACTGTTCCGCAGCGATCATGACGAACTCTCTCGCGGCGGTAAACAACAACGGGATGCTGTCGCTCAGGCCCGCCGTAGGCTCTCCATCGGGCCTCCTCTGGGAACAGTTTACGTTGCCCTATCAGGCCACCGGGCTCGTCGACGTTCCGACCACCCATTCGACGGCGTTGCCCACCCAGCGACTCAATCATCGTGACTTCGAAGTCGATGTCGACGGTATCAGCAAAGAGTGGATTTGCGGTCTGACCTGGCATCAGCCGGGGGCACCTTTCGTCGAAGCCACATCTCCTTCGGGTACAGTGATGCAAGCGGGGGTAGGCGGCGCGTTCGCGATCAAGGAAGGATGGATGTCGGCGCTCCATATTCCGAATCCGGAGGCCGGCACCTGGAAGGTGCGGGTGCATGGCGACCCGAAATGGGCGCCGCTCCGTTTGAACCTTATGGCGCGAGGCATCAATCCAGCATTCAAGTTCGTGGTGCGCGCGTCTCCGTTTGCGCTTTCAAGCCTCGGGGCGACCAAGGTGATCGCGACACCCAAACTCGACGGCAAACCGGCAGACGGCAAGTTTGACGTCATCGCCCATGTATGGGGCGGCGAGAGTGTTCCCCTCGCTCAGCAATCAGACGGTAGCTTTGCCGGCGAGGTCAAAGCCGTACGCATCGGGCTGAATCTTGTACGGGTGGAGCTTCGCGGCGAAATAAAGGGTGGACAGTCGGTTCAGCGCACCGAATACACCACCATTCAAGTCGGACGGGCGCGAGACCCACGCATCGAAGTTCAGCCGCGCGTGTTTCAGGTCGGGAAGCGTTACGACGCAGAAGTCAGCATTCACGACGCGTCCTTTGACCGCACCACCCAGATTCGTTTTGGTGAAGGAATCGTGGTTCGCAGGTTCGTGGTGCTCAACGATCAACGAGCGCAAGCCGATATTCAGGTTCTTCCCGACGCGGCTCCGGGGCGCCGTGACGTGATCACGTTTTATCCCGATGCAGCGACGCTGAAGGGAATCGAAGTTACCGGTAAGGGAATCGGGCGCGCGCCGGGAGACCGTTCACGCACAGCGGGAGGCTCGAAAGGGCGAATCTGCTGTCTCCGTTTCGACAACGCCGGATGTCTCGAGGCGATCGTACTCTGCGACGGCCGAATGATTCCCTTATGTAGCCACGACGCGCGTCTTCAAAGCGTGCTCGAACGCGCGCGGGACGCCAATCAACGAGTCGAGGTGTTTACCGACGCGCAAGGATGCCTCACCCATGTTCACGTCTGCCGGTGATTCCGGCATGGCGAGTGAGCGCGATTCGGGGATATCGCGCCCGCGTACGATCGATGAAGTTCTCGATCGTATGGTCGCGCTCCTCGCGCAATGGGATCGGGATGAGGACTACCGCGCAGTGTTTCTGCGATCATACCGAATCATCACCGAACAATTTCGGCAGGCGCTAAGAGACAACGTATTCGAAGACTCTGCCTGGATGGAGTCGCTCGATGTTCGTTTCGCGGAGCACTATTTCCGGGCCATTGATGAGTATTCGCGAGGGAAGGCACCTCAGGCGTGGCAGATTGCGTTCGATCTCGCGACCGCAAAGCGCAGCACCGTCTTGCAGGACTTAATCTTGGGCATGAACGCGCATATTCAGTATGACCTGCCCATTGTGCTCTATCAGAGCGGGCTCGACGAACGGGCGCTGCGTCGGCGCGACCATCAGCGGGTCAATGCGCTTCTGCGGCAATCGATCGACCAGGTGCAGCGCGATGTATCGCGTGCTTACGCGCCCTATCTCGGTCTGCTGGATCGCTGGGTTGGGCGAGCGGACGAAATCGTCACGTTTGCTGGAATTCTAAGAGCCAGAGCCCGCGCGTGGGACGACGCCGTTGAGCTCTCGGATGCGCCCTCGGAAACTGAGCGAGAGCGCATCCGAGCTGAGCTCGATCACCGGACAGCTGCGGCCAGCCGGGTTGTCGCCAAACAGAAGCTCCGCCGATGTCTCGCGGTACTGCGAAGATGGCTTTGAGCGCCTGCTGACTGACGGAACAGCCGTTTCGCTTCGGACCTACTGAGGAAACAGCCGGCTTACTTCGCAGAATGCCTGCAGTTGGTCGTACGACGTGCCATCAATTTCGACCGGTGGTTCTGGCTGAAATCCCGTCTGCACAACGGGGAAACCAGGCCGAGTTGCGAAACGCAAGAACTGGGCGACGCCAGAGCTCACGAGTCGAAAATCACTCGGTTCGATGAAGTTAAGTGTCGTCGCGAATACGTTGTTTTGTACGCGAAGGGTCTGAAATAGCACGTCGAAGCCGGTTTGATCGGCCAGCTCAACATTGAAGAAGAAAAAGGGATCGTTCACGAAATCGCTCAGGGGAATCTCGAATTCTTCAAGGGTAAGCGGCTCGGAACCGGGAGCAGAGTTCGTCGCGAAGACTTCGCAGAGAAGCTTGCGTGGCCCGACCAATTCGGAGGTCGCGGCACCAATTCCGTCCGAGCGTTCTTCACTCGAATCCGTGGGTGATTTCGGCCCCACCAGCGAACCATCCGAATATACAAAACCGCGTTCGTGTTGCTCCGGGGGCTCGCTTGAGCAGCCCGCTACGGAAAGCGCGTACGCGGCAAATAGAATTGTGATCGCACGAAGAGTCATTCGGAACCTCCATCTCTTGTCGATTGTTTGTTTCGCATCATTTGTCGTTCTTGCATCTTGTTGACAGGCAGGCGGACCTGCCCATCCGACAAGTACAGGCCCTTACCACAAGCGAGGTGAGAAACGATACCTCTTTCGAAGAACTTCACCGCGTGGTCACGTTTTCGGGTGACCAAGTACGTCCAAAGACAGAATCAGAGGGCTGCCCCTCAAACTTGATAACGTATGCGTGTAATCAGATGCGATAACGTTACGATAGAGTCTTCGCGAGCTCTGCGCGGAGCAACTCAATCACCGCACGAACGCGCGGTAGGATGTGCTTGCCCGGCGGAGTGAGCGCACGAATCGAAGCTTCGGGTGCTTCGTAATCTGGAAGCAGGCGCACGAGACGCCCTGCTTCGACGTCTTTGTCGACGAGCCACGAGGCCAGCAAACAGATGCCCATGCCGCTTTTCGCCATCGATAACGTAGCTTCGCTGTGATTGGCCGAAATGCGTCCCGCTACCGAGACTTGTTTCCATTTTTCTTGAGACGTTCGTTCTCCTGAACGACGAAAGCGCCATGTTTGCGATCCTGATTCCGTGTGCACCAGACAAGAGTGGCGGCTCAGTTCGCGCACATCGCTCGGCGCGCCGTGCTTTTTGATGTATCCGGGAGACGCCACGAGACGTCTCGGCGAGCTACCCAGGTAGTGGCTCCGCAAAGTGGAGTCGATTTGCGTCCCGACTCGGACTGCCATGTCGAACCCTTCCTCTACCAAGCGCACGTAGCGATCGCTGAAGACCATCTCTACGTGCAGTGCTTCGTGTCGGCGCGCAAACTTGGCTACATTGGGAACAACAAAGCGCGTACCAAATACGACAGGAAGACTCATCCGAATTCGCCCTGAGATCACTGGAACGGCTTGCTGTGCGCTTGCGACCGCTTGTTCGTACGCGTCGAGGACGCGGATGGCGTGGTCGTAGAAGGTTCGTCCGGTTTCGGTCATGCGCAGCGACCGCGTGGTCCGATCAAATAGACGCACTCCGAGGTCATCTTCGAGCGACGCAAGCCATTTGCTTATCGTCGATTGCTTGACCCGCAGCTCATCTCCGACGGCGGTGAAAGACTTTCGTTCGACCAAGCGAACGAAGGTCTGAAGGGCAATGAGGCGATCCATAATTTATTCCACGACAGAATAACTGATCGTCTAAATCGGGCATAGAAAACTCAACTAGAAGAGACAAACTGAAATCGTTGGGAGATTCGATGGCGTCAGCCGAAATCCGACAAATGACCGACAAATGAAACGTAGAGCAGGAGAATGACAATGAAGAAGGTTGCGATGATAGGAATCGGCGCGATGGGTGAGCGCATGGCAAAGCGACTTCTCGACGCCGGATACGAGGTCAAGGTATTCAACCGCACCCGCGCGAAAGCAGAAGCCCTCGTGCCTTTGGGTGCTTCGCTCGCCGCGTCTCCGCGCGATGCCTCGGAAGGTTGTGACGTGGTATTCAGCATGGTTCGCGACGACGAAGCGTCAAAGAACGTATGGCTTGATCCGAAAGAAGGGGCTCTGGCTGGGCTCCAGCGCGATGCAATCGCGGTTGAATCGAGCACTTTGTCGGTGGCGTGGGTCAAAGAGCTTGCGCAGACCATGACCAAACACGACCGCAAGTTTCTTGATGCACCAGTCGTTGGGTCGCGCCCTCAAGCTGAAGCTGGGCAGCTGGCGTACTTGGTAGGTGGCGAGAAACCGATCGTTGAAGCGGCGGAAAACCTGTTTCACGTGATGGGTGGCTCGGTGCATCATGTGGGCCCGCGAGGAACTGGCACAGCCATGAAACTCGCTGTGAACGCTCTCTTCGGTATTCAGGTCGCGGCGCTCTCGGAGATTCTGGGGCTTTTGCAGCGAAACGGAATCGCCGTCCGAGACGCGACCGAGGTTCTCTCCGGGATGCCCATCACAAGCGCGGCGATGAAAGGAATCGCCGGTCTCATCGCCGCGAAGAAATTCGACCCATTGTTTCCGATCGAACTCGTTGAAAAGGATTTTTCGTATGTTTGTGCGTCCGCGAACGAGCAATCGACGCGCGTGCCTGTTGCCGAGGCGGCACGATCAGCGTTCGCGACCGCGCTCGAGCGAGGACACGGCCACGAAAACATCGCCGCAGTGGCGCGATTGTACTGTGAGTAGGTGGTGTGCTGCGACTAGATGATGTGTGGCGGTGAGCACGCGTTCCGCGCGATAGCGTCTCACTCCAGCACGAAACATCCGATATTGATTTCAAAGCGAAATGTCGATCCGGTTGTCCTTCGCTCTGCGTGAAACAGATGGAGTTCGTAGATGTTTCCTGGCGTGAGGCCGAGCATCTCAGCCTGTTCGTCAAAGTTGATCGAACGGGTTGCCGGACCGTGAATTCCCCCCAGGTCGAGCGCGAGTCGTCGATTGACAAATACAAAGACGTCGTCATCACCCACAAACGTGAACTCTTCGCCTCCTTTGTACAAAAAGACTCCGGCGATTTCCGTCGTGAAGTGATAGTTGCGCGGGCGTGATTGATTGCCCAACAGCATGTCGTCAACGGGGAAGAACTGGTCGTTTTCGAAAGCAAAGCGATCTTCGTCGGGGTCTTGATCGGGAATCTCTATTTCGGCGCGCTGATTGATCCCGTCTACGTCGCGATACCATTGATCGAAGTTGTCTTTTCCACTGGTTGTCGTGGAGCCGGCTTTGTTCGCGTACACCGGCTTCCCGTCTGTGCCGAGCATGAACTCGACCAGACCTTCGTCGACTCCCGGGGTCCTTTCAAAATCTGGATGATCGTCACGAAAGTCGCGAATGGTCGCGGTGAGCTCTTTGCAGAAGATTTCCTGCTGCGGAGCGCGCACCACTTCTGGCCCGCTATCAATGACGGTTCGAGTTACCGGCGGAGGCGTGGATTCACCGCACCCAACTGCCGAAGCCGCAACCAAGCTTGCGAACAACACAGAAACTACCTGACGCATCACAAAATAAACTGTCAGGAGAGTTGTTGGGTGTCAACCGCACGGGACTGCAGAATTGCAGTATCAGGAATCCAGACCCGCGTCCCGTTTATCCGACGAAAACTGCCGACGGCGCCATCGTGAGGCTTGCAGGGTTCTCTTTCCTAGAATCCATTCTTTCGGCGGGAAACCTTCTTCTTGTCGAGCAAGGTCGACCGCAGGATCGATCAGTAGACGACTTCGGCGTCCGTTGAGCGACACCCATGCTTCGGCGCGAACTTCTGGTCGATGACCGAGTTGTTCTGCGAATCGTTCGGCGAGTCGATGTGCAAACTCGAGAATCATATCTGGCTGGGTCGACATCATGCGGGTTTGCAGCGGGGTGAGAAACTCGCGCGGATGGATCGTCCATGTGCGACCGGTTTCGGGGTCGCGCAGATGGAAATCGACCTGTCCGGTTTTTTCGATGAGCATCACGCGCCAGGCGAAGCGGTATCCTTCTTCGGTCCAGCAGGTGTCCCCAGGGTAGAGATAGTGGCGGAGGGGGAGGGCGATCTGAAGCGCGAAATGGAGCGCAAGTGCGGACTTGCCGAGTCGACGCCAACGACTCGGCGTCACGGCGTTTGTGCGTTCACTTTGTTTGCGATGCGAAGTGTGGTCGAGGCTAGTGTCGTCAATCTCGACGTTCTGAAACCCCAACCGACGGAGCAGTCGCCGGGGCCACGACGGGCTGAGGAATATCGTGGCGGTGCCGATCATCAGCCAGGGGAACACGCCAATTGGAAAGAGCGCGGCGGTGGCCAAGTGAAAACCAACTACCGCGGCGTAAGCCACTGTACGCGTGCGCGGCCAGAGCAGGGCGGGAACGATGAAGAGGTCGAACCCCGCGCCCGCCCAGCTCGCCAATACTGCGACCCACGGTTCATCGAGCAACGGGCCCACAAGGGGTAGGTCCGCGTTGGCGTGCAGCCAGGTTGCAAGCGGCTCCCCGCGCCATAGCCAATCGGACTGCAGTTTGGCGAGACCGGCGAAGACATACAACAGCCCTACTTGAAGCCGCAGGCACCATAGGCACCATTGTGGCACCTGCCCGCTCGATTCTGACCTCAGTATTTCGATATCGCTTTGATCCGATTCGCTACGCGTTCGGCGGAACCAAAGTTCGTCGATCGACCACGTGCGATGCAGCGGCATGAACAGCATCAACGCGGCGAGAATGCTGACCAAATAGTAGTGGTTGAGGTACGTGGTTTTATCGATGAGCTCGAGGTAGGTAAACGACACGAAAAACACTGCGCAGCTCAGCCGGTAGAGCGCGCCTAGAGCAATCCCCAGCGCGGATAACCCAACCATCGCGAACAAGCCGTACATCCCGCATTCCGGCAGCACGCGAACCCAAGAAAATCCGTAGTAGGTAAACTGCAGCTCCGGCGCCAGATAGACCTCTTCAACCCACCCGTTGGCCACAAACCGCGCTGCACTAAACATCATCACCGCACCAAACAGCACGCGAAACACCGCAAGCGACGCACCGTCTACGAGATGATAAAAATCGAACCGCGTCATACGAAACACCGCACTAGGAGGCTGGTGTCAAACGCGGACCGAGGATCGCGCCGGGCCGGTAGGCCAGTCGTCGCATCCGCGAACCGAGGAACTGCCGAAGCATTTTCGAACGTGAAGGGACGGTGGCGAATTGCCTGCCGCCGCAAGCGAGCCGGCGGGAGCGTTTGACACCAGTCTCCCGGAGCACGAATAGATTGATGAGAAGGTTCAGTCGCATCCCATAGAGTGCTGAGATTTTGAGTCTGATTGCGAGCGCCCCCACAGCGAACGACTGAGAGGTACAAACGTACCTCGCAGGGAGAGAGCGA
>JANQQS010000096.1 GCA_028284955.1 Myxococcota bacterium
GCGCCCCCACAGCGAACGACTGAGGAAGGCTCCGAGCCTTTCGCAGGGAGAGAGCGAGGAGGTAAGCCGCAATCAGGCCAAAAGATCAGTGCTCTAGACTACACTAGGGTCGAGTCCCGCTCAGAAACTCCTCAAGGTTGTTAAATCCATCGTTGTCGCGGTCGCCGTTGCGATCAAGAGGGTTGCGGGGATTGAAGCCGTGCTTCTTTTCCCACTCGTCAGACATTCCATCGTGGTCTTGGTCTCGATAGGGAGTGTGCGACGAAATGTTGGGAAACCCACCGACATCATCCTCGGTGAGAATGATGCGACCGCTTCGGTTCTTGTATTCGGAAATAAGCCGCTTATCGACGGAGTCGCGGGCCACCGCCCAGCTCCCGTCCGAAGTTAGCCGGCGGCTCGCTCCCACATGGTCGAGCATCGCCGACTCTAGTTGCGCCACCGGATCGACGGTAACGGGACACCGGGATAGGTTTAGCCGACTTGTTCGCTCAAACGAACGGTTGACCGTCGCGCGGCGTCGAGCAGGAAGAGGATAGGCCCACGCTTCGGCTCGTTCCATCATCGAATTCCATTGATCCGCTTTGGGGTCGGAGTTGTGCGGCCCAATATTGCCCTTCAAATAAATCGAGGGGGATCCTGGAGGCCCTTCGTTGCAGCTTCTGCGGTCGGAGCGCCAAACGACTTCCGATCTGCCTCGGTCGTCGACGCCGGATCGATAGATGTTGCCGATGATGTCTACATCGACGCCTCCTGCCAGCTGCGTCGCGAGCCAACCCCAGTTGTATACGATGTTGTTGACGACCTCTTGAGACGCGACCTTGAGGTAAGGGTTCCGATTGTCGTTGTGGGCGAATAGATTGTGATGAACGCTGATATTCTTCATATCCTCGCACATCGTATTGCTGCCTACGATGAGGCCAGTGCTGTGGCCATCGTGATCCAGCGCTTCTGAGATGATGCTGTGGGAAATCGTGAAATTTCGCGCGACGCCGGAGTCAGTCCATAGCGCGACGTTTTCGTCGTTGCCCCAGCTCAGCGAGCAATGGTCGATGATGACGTCGTGAAAGTCTGAGCCTTCCCCCATCGAAATGGCATCCCCAACGCCGCGGCGGTAGGAGTTTCCTCGGCCGGTGCGGATTCGCAGGTAGCGAATCACCACGTCGTGCGTGCCGATGGACAGCGGTTGCATGTCCATGCGCTCGCCGCTCAGCACGATGCCGCCCGGGGCGGTCTGGCCCGCCACGGTGACGTACGGCTTCGTGATGTCGAGAGGGCTACGAAGCTCGATTGTTCCTGAAACGCGAAATACAACCATGCGCTCGCCACTCTGAGCGAGCGCCGCACGCAAACTTCCGGACCCAGAATCGGCGAGCGTGGTGACTTCGATCACTTTGCCTCCGCGGCCACCCCGCGCTGCCGAACCTCCGCCTTGGGCGCCGGGGAATGCTGGAACAACGCCTTTGCAGCCGCAGAGCTCGTTCGCTTCGCGCGGGCATACCGCGGGACCATTCTGGTTGACCAAATCGGAGGCAATCAACGTGCCTTGTGCAGTATCTCCGCGTTCGGTCTCGCCATGTTCCGACGCCGGATCGGTTTCCGACACGGGACTGGCGCAGCCAGCCACGACGAGCGCGAACCATGAAGCGAATCTCACGCTGGGGCGCAGTTGCAGCGAACCCAATTGACGCGAGCACTGTTGCAGCGTGTGCATAAAACCTCACTCACACGACATCCCGCTCTCCCGGCAGAAGGGTACCACAGTTTTTCGAAGACCGTTATTCAGGACAGTATGAATCTGGGCGGCGCCCCTGAGCTTGCTCAACTGGACTTGCTCAACTGGACTTGCTCAACTGAACTTGCTCAACGCTGGGTCCGAGAGGCAAGTACGGCACCGCCCGTGATGGCCAAAGCGGCAGCGCCGACGTTCCACGTGGGTTCCGCTTCGCCTGCGAGAATGAGCCAGGTCGTGGAGAGCAGCGGCGCGAAATAAGAAAGCGTCGCGAGCAAGTGGATGTGCCCTTGTTTCACGCCGACATCCCACGTGTAAAACGCAAGCCCCAAGGGGCCAACCCCGAGGGCAAACATAGCGCCCCATTCAGACCAGTGCGCCGGCCAGGTAGTCTGTTCGAACGCAAGATGACAAAGCCCACTGCAGAGCGCGCTTACGAAACAAAAAAGCGCCACCGATTCGGTGGGCACTCGGGCGTGGAGGCGGGAGAGGACCGAGTATCCCGCCCAGATCACTCCGCACGCCGCGGCGGACGCGTAGCCAACCAAGAACTCGGGGCGCACTTCGAGCGCTTCCTGGCCAGCCACCAAGAAGAACACCCCGCCAAACCCGAGCCCAATGCCGAGGAGATGCGCGCGACGAACGCGACCTCCTGGCAGCGCCGCCGAAAAGAGCACCATGAGTACCGGCCAGAGGTACGCGATCAGGCTGGCTTCTACCGCGGGCGCGCGGTCGAACGCGGTGAAGTAGAAGAAATGAAATCCAAAAATCCCCGTGACCCCGATCGCCCACACCCGAAACGCCGATGCCCGGAGAAGAAGTCGCGTTGCGTCGAGCACACGACGCCGACGCTCGTGCGAACCCGCGAGGGGCAAGACGCTTCCAATGAAAAGGCATATTGCGGTCAGCTGGAATGGCGGGACCTCACCGGCCCGAACCGTCAGCAGAGCAAGACAAGACCAAAGCAGCACCGCGATTGTGCCGAGCCAGGTTGCGCGAGCGCGATTGGATATTGTGCTGGACTTCATGCGGTGCCTAGTGTGCTGCGGGTCCCTGCGGCGCGCATCGTTGTAGAGCGTGGCTTTGAATCTCGCGCGTGTCGGTTCGAATCGAAACGTCAACGTCCTGCACGAAGGTTCTATGCGCGAAGGATGAATACCGAGCAAGCGAGACGAAACATTCGCTTGGGCTCGGAAATTCTCTAAGGTCGTGATACCAACAGCGTTCACTCTAAGGAGGAACGTATGACTGTCGCTCGCGTTACGGAAATCATCGCGTCTTCGCCGAGCAGCTTTGAAGAGGCTGTAAAGCAAGGAATCGCCCGCGCAACAAAGACTCTCAAGCAGGTTCAGGGGGCATGGGTTCAGGATCAGAAAGTCGTCGTCACCAATGGCGCAGTCTCAGAGTTTCGCGTCACGCTCAAAGTGACATTCGTGCTCGAAGAATGACATCGAGTCTGCCGAAAAGGCGGAAATCTAAAGCACATTCGTGCGCACGACGTGTCGGCGATTCCTGGTAAGGATAGCAAGCAGGTCAGGCGAGTTTTGCAGGGGCCGAAGGAGGGGGACATGGACCGTTTGGAATCTCGAAACCGAGGAATTGATGCGTTCCTCGCAAGCACAGTGGCGTGTTGCGTGGGGCTAGGAGCGGCGTGTTCTCCGTCGCCAACAGCCGACGAGCCTTTCCCTGGCGCGACCACCCTGCACTCCAAAGATGTGGACGACACATCTGGCGCAGGCCCCCAGGAAGAGCTTCAAGTCGACCCGAGTTTTCTGGATTCGCTCGACGAGGCAGTCTCTGAAATCGCCGAACGCGGTCTCGTCGAACGCACGTTCGAATGGCCCACCCCGGAAGGGTCCGTAAAGGTGGACACCGCTACATTCGCGCCTCTGTCGGCAAAGGATGCCGTCGTGAGTCGAGCGCCCGATGGGACAACGATCGCGGAATCGGTCGCGGACCAGTATCAAATCGCAGGACGAAACCTGGAGCAGGGCGTGTGGGTATCGGCCGTGGTGACGAAAGAAACGCTTCGCGGTCGCTTGCTTGCTGGCGGCACCGACTTCGCGTTTGAGATACCCCGGGACTCCGCAGCTCTCGCCGAGCAAGGCGCCTGGATTCAAACGTTGTCGGGCATTGGTCAAAGTCGCAGCTGCGGCGCTGACGACCCAAAAGGCGGAAGCAAAGTCGGTCCCGACGGAATCGGTCGAAGCGCATCGGGGCTTCATGGGCAACACCCCATTCGGATTCTCAAGGTCGCGATCGATGCAGGCGCACTGGTCACCGACCGCATCCCGACCGGTGGCGGGAGCACGCGAGACGCAGTGGTGCGCCTTACGAGCGAGCTTTGCGCATGGGCGAGCGTCCCCTACCTCCGAGATTTCGGCATCGTGCTCGAATGCAGTCGCATTACCCTGCGCAATCGCGACGACCGATACAATGCCGGCTTCGAATTTGGAACCCAATCTGCCGCGGATCGAGCGAGCGATGCGTTCATGGACGAACTGCGGCTTGAATGGAGCCGGCGGGTCAACAACGACCAAATCGACGCCGAATGTGCATTCATTGTCCTGACCCAGCGCGACTTTTTCCATAACGGCCGAGCTCAGCTCGATACGCTGTGCGATCCGGTGGAGGCAGTCGGGTACGTGAAAATGACATCGCTGCATCAGCCCGTACTCACCGACGCAGTCACGTTGGCGCACGAACTTGGGCATATCGCATCAGCGCGGCACACCGCCGAGCGATTGGACGAGCGCTACGATCCGAATACCGGAATTACGACCTGGGACATTCCCATCATGTGGAACAGCCCACCGCCCAACAACGTCACCCGGCTTCAGCAAACCCTACAGTGGACCGAATCGGTGGCGAACGACATTCATAGTTTCACGGATGGGGTTCCGCACCACGAGACGATGCCCATCGATTTCAACCGAGACCCTCATCGACCTCCAGGCTTGATTATTCCCTTTTGGCTTAGCCCGCTCACTGAAGCCGCTCCGCGCACCGACATCGTCACACCGCTCATCACCGACTATTTCTACGTGGTCGTCCCGGAGAATACCGACGCGCTGCGGGTATGGGCGGAGGGAGGCCAAACTCCTTCCGGCATTTTGCCCGAGTATCGAATCCAACTGCGACGAGGAGCGCTTCCGCGGATCTATCATCGTGCAGCGGGCGAGGGGATTTCGGCGACAGTCTCCATTTCGCCGCGCATCGAAGAGCTCCACGTCGTCGAGCCCGGTGCAGGCGTGTGGTACGGCGTGGTGAGACCCGCCCAAATCGAACAGAACCTTTGGTTTACCGGCGTTACCGCGAACCTAAGTTTTACCGAGTTTCCGCGAATCAACATTGGCCGGGCGTCGTGGATCACGGAGCAGTTTGCCGACACTTCTTTGCTCTTCGATTTGGAGATTCCTGCCGGCTCCGAGGACCTGCAAATGACCATGCGCGGAGGGCGCTACGACGTATCGCAAGGCGCGTATGTCGGCGACGCAGACCTTTCGCTCAGCAAGGGTGGGCAGAGCTTCGCCACAGCGCCGGATTCATCTCCCGGACCGGCTGGCGTGAACCTGCACGAAGAAACGATTTCCATCGACCCCGCAGTGATTCCCCTGGCGGGAAGTTGGCGCGTGCGCGTGGACGCCGAGACCGACGTCGAAAGCGTGCGCCTCGAGTCGCTCTACGTGCACAATCTCACGCCGACGATGTCCGGAGATATGGTGTCGAATATCGCCTCCACTCACCTCGCGGGCGCACGGTTCTTCAAAGCCATTCGCCCCTCTGGGCTCAGCGCAAACGCGCAACTGCAGGTCACCGTGCACTACGCGCCATCGGCCTACCAAACTCTCGATTCCATCCGGGTCTACTTCGACCGACGTCGTCCCCCAGAGGGCAACGGTTATTTGTACCCCTATCAGGGGGACGAACCCCTTGCGAGCCAATTGTTGGCGCCGGGTGACACTGCGAACTTCACGGACAGCGGTGAACTCGAGTATTGGATCGTGCTCGACGGAATCTACGGCCCGAAGCAGTATCAGGGAATGTCCATTCAAGCGTCCTGGACACCCTAACCCAAACTGATCGGCTTCGGATCAGGTCCGCAGCGCCTCGATAATGCGCAGCGGTACGTTGAGCTGCACGATTCCGTTGACTGCTCGGCCCTCTAGATCATCTCGAACGACATCGAAGAACTCGCGTCGCTCCGTGTCTGGGAGCAGGCCGACGATGTATAGGTGCTGGAGATCGTTGGCCAGCCGACTGGGGGAATCCCAAAGCTCCAGCTGCTGGTCGTCGGCGGTAGTTTTGTATGTCAGCGTTCACGCGATGCACCAGACACGGCGGGCACTGATTTGCTACACTGAAGCTCCGCCATGCCGGAGCAGGTTGGAGAGTGGGTCGTGCTTCAGGTCGCCGCGGCGCCGGCGCAAGACGTGGGCCAGGGAGTCGCGCGGCTGGGCTTTGATGCGATGGCCCAGCTCGACGTGGAAGCGTTCGATATTATTGAGGTACGAGGAAAGCGGTCGACCGGACTGATCGCGCTCCCGCCATATCAAGAAGATGCCGGCCTGAATATCGTCCGATTGGATGGGCTCGAGCGACACAACGCGGGCATCGGCGTTCGAGATTCAGTGCGGGTGCGAAAGGTCGATGCCGTACCCGCACGACGGGTGGTGTTCGCCCCGGCTCAACCCAACGTTCGGTTGACAGGTTCCGGGGACGGGCTTCGGCGCACGCTGTCTCGACGCTGCGTGGTAGAAGGAAGCGTGATTTCCACGTCGGTCCAGCGTCGCAATGACAGCAAAGATCGCTCGAAGTCACCCTCTACCGTGCTCCAGGCGTTTCGCCAGCAACACGCGTTTGGTTTGCAGGAGATTCGCCTCGTGGTCGTGAGCACGGTGCCCGCAGGTATTGTGCAGATTCAGGAGGATTCGGAAATCTCGGTCTTGCCTGAGCATGTAGAGCCCGACGAGCAAGCCGTGGTGGACGTGACCTACGACGACGTCGGAGGCATTCGCGACACCGTCGAGCAGGTACGCGAGATGATCGAACTTCCCCTGGAGCACCCCGAGCTCTTCCACCGCCTCGGCATCGATCCTCCCAAGGGAGTATTGCTCCACGGACCACCGGGGACGGGGAAAACGCTGCTCGCTCGCGCCGTCGCCAGCGAAACCGACGCGCGCTTTTTGCTCATCAACGGGCCCGAAGTCGTCGGCCGCCACTACGGCGAATCGGAGGGTCGGCTTCGGGAGATTTTTCAGCAAGCCGAGCGGAACGCTCCGTCGATCGTGTTTATCGACGAAATCGATTCTATCGCGCCTAAACGCAGCGCGGCGCACGGCGAAGGAGAGCGGCGTCTGGTGGCACAGCTTCTTACGCTGATGGATGGCCTCAAACCTCGCCAAAACGTGGTGGTCATCGGGGCGACCAATCGACCCGGAGCGCTGGATGAAGCGCTGCGGCGACCAGGGCGATTCGATCGAGAACTTGTGATCGGTGTGCCCGATCGAGCTGGGCGACGCGACGTGCTCCAGATTCACACTCGGGGCATGCCGCTTACTGAAGAGGTCGACCTCGACGCGCTGGCGAGGGTCACGTTCGGATTTGTCGGCGCCGACCTGAGCGCCCTCTGCCGGGAAGCGGCTCTCGAAGCACTACGGCGGATGCTGCCATCCATCGATCTCCAAGAAAAGCAGATTCCTTCTCACGCGCTTGAGGAGCTCTACGTCAGTCATCGCGATTTCGACGCAGCACTGAAGCGCGTTCAGCCAACCGCGCTGCGCGAAATCATGATCGAGACCCCACGCGTCGCATGGAGCGATATCGGCGGCCTCGAGGAGACTAAGCGCGCACTCCGTGAGGGAATTGAGCTTCCGCTGAAGCGTCCTGAGGCCTTCCAGCGCATGGGCATTCGCCCCGCCAAAGGGTTTCTTCTTTATGGGCCACCCGGCACGGGGAAAACGCTGCTCGCCAAAGCGGTCGCGCGCGAAGCCGAGGCGAACTTTATTTTCGCTCGGTCGAGCGACTTATTGTCGAAATGGTACGGCGAGTCGGAGCAGCAGATCGCTCGGCTTTTTCATCGCGCGCGCCAAGTCGCGCCAACGGTGATCTTTCTCGATGAGATCGAGTCACTCGCCCCCCGGCGCGGAGGCGCAACTGGGGAATCGACGGTCACCGAACGCGTGGTGAATACTGTGCTCGCGGAGATGGACGGGCTTGAAGAATTGCGCGGCGTGGTGGTGATGGCGGCGACCAACCAGCCAAACCTCGTCGATGCTGCGCTTTTGCGACCAGGACGTTTTGATGAGCTGATCTACGTTCCCGTGCCGCAGCCGGACGGTAGAGAACATATTCTGCGCATTCATACACAGAACATGCCGCTCGCGGACGACGTCGACTTGGGCGCCCTAGCGCAACGAGCTGAGGGATACACCGGCGCCGATCTCGAGGACCTCGTTCGCCGTGCCGGTCTCTTGGCGCTCCGCGAAGACCTAGACGCCTCGAATGTTTCGATGGCAACCTTCGAACAGGCGTTTCAAGAAACCCACGCATCGGTGACCGCGGAAATGGAAAACGATTTTCGAAAAATCGCCGAAACGCTCCAGCATGAATATCCGCGCACTGGAAAACGAATCGGCTTCTAGATTTCTAAGGGTCTCCTAACTAACCCCCGATTCGGTTTGTGGGATGGGTAAGAGTTTGAACCCGAACACCTTAGCTTTTCTCTCGAGATTACGAATCACGCGCTGA
>JANQQS010000105.1 GCA_028284955.1 Myxococcota bacterium
GCGGCTGCGGCCGGCGGCGGGAGGGGGGCCCCGGTCGGGTCGTACCCGACTGGGGGGAGGGGCTGCGGCCAGCCCCTCCGGAGAAACACAGCGCACCCAGACCCTCTCGTCGGGGTACGACCCCGCCGATTCACCCAAGCTCCCCCGCCAGGATGCACGTGCTGTGTTTCGTGGTGCTGAACTGCTGGGGCCCCGCCGCGTAGCGAAAACGATCTCGACCATCATCCCAGACCTCCCCTCTCGGATGTATGTGAACTTGCCGTTGTTTTCTTTTGCCTCAGCGAGTTGCGTGGGAGAATGAGGATGTTCATGAGTTCAACAAGTTTCTAATCCATGGTTGGCATTTCCATTTCGAACTTGCCGCGTATCGTTTTGGGGTCGTCGAATTCGTCGTTGGGGTCATCGAATACTGCTTGGTAGGTGATTTCGATAAGAACTGGTTCGAAGAGACCTTCGCTCCGTTGCGAGACCTCGATGGTTGCGCGCGTTGCGAATCGTTCGGTTTCCCAGAGCCCTGGCGCGTCTCCCTCGCAACCCAAGACACTTACGCTGGGAGCTTCCTCTTGCACACCCCAGGTCCTCGTTTCCCTTTGCGCGACCAATCGTCCTTCGCCTGTAGTTTCAAACGGCCGCTCGGTTTCAAACGGCCGCTCGGTACGAGCTGGCGCATACTGGCCGCTTTTGTCGGGCCGAAACTCTAGTTTCGCCGTCTGTGTGGCTGCCAGGTCGACGTTTCGCATATCGATGGCGTGCATGAACGCTCCCGCCGACGTTTCGGCCGCGAGCTCTACAGTCCAGCCCGCAGGCTGGCAGTAGCCACTAGCCTGCGTTGCCGATTGGTGGTTCAGTTCGGCCTTGCCGACCGAGCCTTCTAAAGACGCTTTCGTGATCTGAAGCTCCTGAGTATTGCCATCGAACTCTGCGCTACCAAACGAGTCTCCATCCGCACCGCGACCAAAATCTCGAAAGCTCCCTTCGTCTTCATCAAACGTAAAACACCCCGAAATCATCACCGCCGCGCCCAGGAAAGCCGCCCACGTCATCCCCTTCATTGCATCACCGCCTTTGCTTTTGCCCATACTTGCCCTGAAAAGAGCAACCCGTATGCCAAGCGCCCTTCAGTAAAGAAGTGGCGGTCCTAGAAGAAAATGGGCCAAAAAAGTGTGAGCAAGCGCGCACACCCGTAGCAACGCGTTCACATGGACAGTGGCCTTAGCGTTGATCGTGTACCTCTGGCTCGCGGTGGGAACGGGATGAGGTTCGGGATCGAGAGCGGATGCAGAATATGCAGAATCTGAATCTGACGCCGACATGGGTGCAGACGCCGACACCGACACCGATGCAGATACTGATGCCGAACCAGATTCTGCGTCCGTATCTGCTTCGGAATCGGGATCTACCTCGGCGTCTGATTCTGAATCAGCATCGGCGTCTGATCCGGCATCAGTATCTGATTCTGATTCGGCGTCGGTGTAAGCCTCGGACTCAGAATCCTGCGTCCGGGTCGGGCTCGGCTTCGGCGCTCGGTCCGACCATCAACCCATCTGACTAAACTAGCCCGTATTTCGTAACCCGGCGGCGATACCATGCACCGCGGCGCGCGCTACGTGGCTCCACGGGTTGTCTGGATCCGAAGTCGATTTGCGCATCGCTTCCACTTGCAAATACGAAAGCGGGTCGACGTAGGGATTTCGGAGCTCGATCGAGGTGCGGACGACAGGATCGTCTGCGAGGAGCGTTTGTTGACCGCTGACCGCGAGCAACGCGTTTTTGGTTCGTTCGGCTTCGCGTTCGATGTGTCCAAATATCTGCGCGCGATCCGCTTCGCTCGAGCACAAATCGGCGTATCGAGCGCCGATGGCGAGGTCTGTCTTTGCCAGCGTCATTTCCACGTTGTCGAGCAAATCTCTAAAAAATGGGCTTTCTCGGTAGAGCGACGCGAGCTGTTCGTTGCCCCCGGGCACTTCGTGGACCGACGAAAGCGCCGTTCCCACGCCGTACCATCCCGTAATCACATGGCGGCATTGACTCCAACTAAACACCCACGGAATCGCCCGCAAATCTTCGAGCGCGAGGCTTCCTTTCTTTCGTTTGGCGGGTCGGCTCGCAATGTTGAGCCCCGCGATCTGACGAAACGGCGTGGCTTCCTGAAAATAACGAATCAGTCCTTCGGATTCGACAAGCTCTCGATAGGCCTGATGACTTTTCGTCGCGAGCGTATTGAGAAGCGCAGAGCGCTCGGGCTGAGGCTCGGGGGGAGCGAAGCGCGCTTCGTAGCGAGCGGTAAGGGCTGCGCCGAGGGTCTGTTCCAGGTAGCGCACCGCGAGATCGGGGTTTGCGAAATGAAAACTGCGCGTTTCGCCCTGTTCGGTAATCTTCGCGTGACCGCTGAATGCGTCCCGAGGAAGCGCACCGATGGCTCGGTACGTCGGGCCGCCCCCGCGACTTACCGAACCTCCGCGGCCGTGAAAGAGCCGAAGCTTTAGGTCGTGCTTTGCGCAAACTCGGGCGGCTGCTTTTTGTGCGTCGAGCACTGTCACCCGGCTCGCCAGAATGCCTGACTCTTTCATCGAATCGGAGTAGCCCAGGATAATCTCCTGCGTGCTTCCGCAGTGGCGAAGGTGGGCCTTATAGGTGGGATCGGCGAAGAGGGTTTCGAGCAATGACGACGCGTGAATCAGTGCCTGTCTGGTTTCGAAAAGCGGGACAATGTCGAGATTGGGCCCCAGCCCGTGAAGCTCGGCGAGCCGGAGCACTTCGAGCACATCGACCGCGCTTTCCGACATCGAAATGATATAAGTGCGCACGGCGTTCGGGCCGAACCTCGCTTGCAGCCGTCCCAGCGAAGAAAAAAGATCAAGAAGTCGCCGCGCGAGAGGGGAAACACGCTGCCCTCGCTCAGGGAGCGTGAGCTGTTCGAGCGCAGCCGCGCGCTCATCATCGTTCTTAGATGGGTAGCTCGGGTCTTCAAGGAGCTCTCCGATGACCGCGCGGTGAACGCGGCTGTCTTCCCGGACATCCACCGCGGCGAGCGTAAAGCCGAAGCAGCGGACGCGAACGATCAGGTCCAGCAGCGTATGGTCCGGGAGCGCCTGGGCGTTGGCTTCGTAGAGCGCAGCGCGAATGACATCGAGATCATCAAGAAAGCTTTCCGGATCAGGGTACGCGCCGGCTGCAAAGTCGCGCGTTCGAACGATGCGCTCCCGCATGAACGTGAGCAAGCGACGCAAGGGCTCGTTCGGATTGCGTCGCTCCGCAACGTGCGCCACTTCAGGCACCGCGGCGTGCGCGCGGGACAGAGCGTCGGTGAGGCCAGTGTGGGCGGGCAATCGATGACCGGCCGCCGCGAGCGGGTCGATCAGCCGGTCGAGATCGGCGACGTAGCGGTCGAGGATGATCCGCCGTTGCAGTTCGAGGGTTCGTTCGGTAGCCGCCTCGTTGACGAAGGGGTTCCCATCGCGGTCGCCGCCCATCCATGATCCGAAGCGAATGGGCACTTGCAGAGTGGTGGATGTGTGTTCAGACGCGTCGATGTCGAGGCTGCGATGCAGGCGCCGTTGGAGCCGCGGAACCGCATCCAAAAGTACGTTGCGCAGATACCAAAGGCCCGCCTTGACCTCTTCGATCACGTCCGGCCGCTCTGCGCGTTCGGTGGCATGCTCCCACAGCGCCTCAATGCTCGCCCGCATGTGCCGATCGACGATACGTATCTCCGTAGGGGTAAGCGCGGAGCGATCCCGCCGCTCGAGCACCTCCCGCACGGAGCTCAGCAAGCGTTCCGTGGTACGCCGGCGCGCTTCCGTGGGATGTGCGGTGAATACGAAGCGCAGGTCGATGTCGGCCAAGCTCGCGTGAATCTCTTCCGGGGTCGCGCCTCTGTTTCGCAGTTCCGCAACGACCGACTGTAGCGACTCGGAAACTACACCACCTTCCATTTCCCGACGTCGTAGCTCCCGCGTTCGGTGCACGTCTTCGGCTTGGTTGACGAGCTGGAAGTAAAGCGTGAACGCCCGTACTACCTCCAAGGCTTCCTGAGCACTGAGGGATTTTGCGTGCTTGTCGAGCCCTTCTCGCGCGGTCGCGCAGAGCTTGTCGTCGCCAGATTCTCGAGCCTGTTTGGCCAAGCGACGCATCGCCTCCACGTTCTCGAAGAGCTGTTCGCCTCCGTGGGCCCGTAAGACCTGACCCAAGGTGTCTCCCAAAAGGCGGATATCATCGGATAGAGTTCGTCCCATATCGGGGCGGAGCGTAGCGCGGAGACAGCCGGTTGCGGTCAAATTTGGGTACCGAAATGCGCAGGAACTGTGCGCATACAAATGATGCAGCAGGAGTGGATAAGTTAATCGAGTTGTTGCCGTGTATACGCTTGACGAAAGGGGGCGTTGCGCTGGACACTGTACGAAGTCTTCACAGCCTTGGTCAGGGCAAGCATTAAGAAAGGTTCTGTTCGATGAACGACACAAAGCAGGCGGGCGAGGCGCCGCAAAAGGATGGCTTCAGCTCCAAACTTAGCGAGGGCCGTCAGCGCTTTCTCGCGCATGTGATCGAGCACGGACTTCAGATTGGTCGGCGAACGCCTGAAGATTTCATCCGGCATTTTCCTCCCACCGCGATCATGGAAGGCTTGCGCGATCGGCCTCAGCTTCGCGCCAACATCCTCGTGATCGCGACGGGCGTGAAAACCCGAATCGCGCTTAAGAAGTCAGCTGAATCTGCGGGTGAGGATTTGAGCATCGCCCTTTCGGAAGGCGAGGCCGACCCCGAAACTGTCGTCACGCTCTTCGACCCTGACGATCGAGTTCGCTATCTGGATTCGCGTACGCTTTGGCGGTACGTCACCGAGGGCGAGTTCTGGAACGCGCAGCCCACCGACCGCGCCGCGTTCGACACCGCCAAGACCCACATCGCCTATATGCTCGATCGCGCGTTGGCCGATAAGCTTATCAACCACGCCGACATTGTGGACGGAATTACGGTGGGGCGGCTCGCGACGTTATTGCCAAGACCTGAGCTTGAAAAGATCATCGCCGGGGCGCTCTCCTGCGGCCGGGAAGGAAAGGGCTTCACCGAGAGCGACCTGCTTGAAGCCACGCCGACGCTCAAGCTCGTCGAATACATCCCGCTCAACGACATTTGGGATTCGGTCATCGCGCAAAAGATCGCCGTCACGCACGACTTCGCAGACACGGTGGCGGTCGAGACCTCCGACTTGATGGACGACACCGATGACCGCACCGTGGTCACCTCGGTGCCCGATTTGAACAAGATCGCAGGCGTTCCGCTCGGCAAAGTCACGCCCAAGAAAATGAAGAAATCGGATATCGATGCCGACGTCGACATCGCGTTCGAGCTCGCTACGGGCGAGGCTGAAGATACGCAGCGAGGTAAGCTGCCTGACGTTCCCAAACCATCCAAGGGTGGACGGGGCGCCAAAGCCGCTGATGCGAAGTAGCGGTGTAGCCGCGCGTTGACGCTTCGAGCCACTACGTTGTGAACTAATCTCGCGTCTCAGCCCATTTCGCATCGTATTCCCCGAGTAAATCGACGGCACAGCCGTTGCATTTTTCCACCAAGAGAAACGCGGCACTCGAACAGCCGCGTGGAGCTTGGTGGAGGTTTTCGATGACGAATGTACCCAGGGGAGAATTTCTTGCGATCGCGGCATTCGCCATGCCGCTGCTCACGGGCGCGGAAGGCGGATGCGGACCCGCGTTTTCAGAAACGCCCGCTCCCAGTATGTCGGGCGAGTGGAACGTAGAGTACGCCGACGAATACGAAGTCGAGGTCGACCTTGGCGGCGCGGTATACACGGAGCAACTGGGCGTACGTGGCGGCCGGTTCGACATCACGCACGAGGGAAAGCCGCTCAGCTTTGACTTGAGTTGCGATCGTGATGAGGTGGTCTGTCCTTCAGAAATCATGCCCACCGAAGTGAGCTTTCGGCAGGATGATGAGCGTTTCCCGCATCGCATCTTTTTGCGCGTACCAAAGACCGAATGTGATGGAATGCTCGTCGATCCTGAGCCCGATGCCTGCGGTGAGGACACTCCGAATCCCGATTGTGAGCAGGTGTGCGACGGGGATGTGACGACGGTGCAGCGCGAGGCATTTGGGACGATCGACGAAGCGGGGAGATCCTTTGACCTTCTTGTCGGTGGCGGTATTGCGACCAACGGAGTGAACTGCATCCTCCTCGGAGTTTCGGTGGCCAAAGGTGATCTCGTGACCTCGGGGTCGGCCGAAGGCGAAGATTGGCGTGCAGATGAAGTCGCTCGCGGCGAAGTCGTGACGGGATACGGCGGCGGTTGCCTATGGGCCGGCGATCCCGACGACGACGGACAGCTTGAAGCGCTGGTGCTCGGGGCGAGCCTGAAAATCACCAGCCGATACACCGCGATGCGGAGCGATCGCTAGAACGCTAGGAGACTGGTGTCAAACGCTCCCGTCGGCTCGCTTGCGGCGGCAGGCCATTCGCCGCCATCCCCTCACGCTCGAAAATGCTTCGGCATTTCCTCG
>JANQQS010000126.1 GCA_028284955.1 Myxococcota bacterium
CCGGCTCGCTTGCGGCGGCAAGCCATTCGCCGCCATCCCCTCACGCTCGAAAATGCTTCGGCATTTCCTCGGTTCGCGGACGCGACGACTGGCCTACCGGCGCTGCGCCAGCCTCGGTCCGCGTTTGACACCAGCCTCCTAGAGCCATCCTGCGGGGAGCTGGAGTACGTCGGGGGTTAGCCATTCGGCCTGCGTGCTTTGGTTGACGACGAGCCCGAGGGGAAGCTGTCGCTCTTGGATGAATGTACGAAGGCTGCGGAGCCTCCCGCGCTGCACGGTGCTGCCGTATTTGATTTCTACCGGGAGCACGCCGAATGCTCCGTGCAATATGAGATCGACTATGGTCACCACCGGAAACTGTTGCATCAACCGTATCAGTCGTTCTTGCAGGTTGCGGCGGAAACCAGTCATATCCGTATTCTACGTACGGTTTTTTACTGGTTTCAACTACGCGCCCAGACAACAACGGCCTTTCACGATCGGTGCAACTGAACGGAAACGGTTCCTACGGCACGCTATTTGCTAAATGTTCGCCCGTGCTTCTGACGCGACTCGGCGTTCCTGCTCTTGCTCACGACAGCGACTGGACAACGCGGCGATACGTTTGTGCGATGACGGTAGCGACGGCGCTGTTGGTTGCGGGCGGATGTGCTGCAGAGGTTTCGGACGTTGCCGGAGTCAACGATTCAGAAAAATCAACCCCGCCGCGTGAGTGGCTGTCGCCTCGGGGCCGTTCGACGGTCTTGGAAGCGCTGGAGGATATTCGAGCATTTGTGCAGATGGATCCGCTTAGCCTGAAGTACGAAGGGGAATACTGTGGGCTTGTGGTTAGAGCGGGCTCGAATGGGGGATACTACGCTTTTCGCTACCGACGCGCGGATGGCGATGATCAAACGTATTGCGAAGTCTTCTTTGAGGTCGCGCCGGCGGAGTACGTCGTCGGCATGTGGCACACGCACTACATGGTTTCAGACTATCTGTGGCAAGCCGAAATTCCACCAAGTTTTTCGGACATCATTGCGCATCTGGCGTTCGCCAAACGAACCGGACGCAACCACAGTCAATATCGCTACAGCTGGGTGTTTACCCCCAGAAACCCGATGCTGGTCTATCGCATTCGTTCTGTGAAGGAAGCGTTTATGCCGACGGCGCTGCACCACGGAATCGGCGATGCACTATTTCGCATACGGCATCTTCAGCTGTACCCGTCCCGCTACTTCGATGTCCACTCCGCCCGACTGGTCATCCTCAAGGAACTTTCGGTGGCGGGGGGTGGACGCTGGGCGAGTCTTCCCGATGGTGCGCGACGGGAGATGGCGGCGGCGGGCGTGAAGGCCCATATGGTCAACGAGCTTTCGACCGGTGTCGTCGTTGATTTTTCACGGAACGGTGGTCGTATGTGGAACATGTGGGACGAAGAATAAAGCGTACGTTCGATCTCCATCAGTCGTTTGATCTGCGCTTTGTGATGAGGGGTGAAATGAAAGTACGTATTCGCAGCGCCAAGTCATGCTGGATTGTTCCTGCATACGTTTGCATGAGTGCGGCCGGTGCCTTCGGGTGCGGAGACGACGCCTTGATGACCGCCGAGTCTCAGATGGATGCGGCAACCGTCGATGGTGGTGGGGCCTTCGGCTCGGATCAGTCGGCAGTGGTTCCTGAGGCGATGGATGCTTCGGTCGATTCGCCAGGTGACGATTCGTCGGCGGACGTTGACGCATCCGTGTTGCCGTCGACGTGTAACGCCGCGGATCTCACGACGCAGGAAATCTGCGGGGAGGGGCGCGCGTGTCGCGTCGAGCTCGACGCGGACGACAACGTGGTTCACCGATGCGGCGAAGCGACCGAGACGGGCACCCAAGCGGTCCCCTGCGCAGCCGATACCGACTGCGCGGTTGGGTTTGCGTGTGTCAATATGGGTGCCGCTCGCGCGTGCACGAAATACTGCAACGACGCCAATCCTTGCGAGAACCCACTCGCAATTTGTCTTTCCCATCGACTCTTGAACTCCGAGATGAACGCGAACGACCTGGTTGATTCCGGAGCCCGCGTGTGCACGATGCCTTGTGATCTCCTTACGGGAGCGGCGCTCGATGATGGTGGCGCCAGTTGTCCCGCCGGATCTCATTGTTTGGCGTTTCGCGATGAGGAGGCAACGGGGCGAACGACGGGGTGCTTTCCCGTGGGAATCATCCCGGTTGGGCAACCATGCATGTTTATCAACGATTGCGTGGCGGGCGCGACCTGTGCCTTATTCAGCACTGAGGAGCCGGGCGTTTGTCAACGGTGGTGCGACTTCAGCGCGCCCGATCGCGACGCGCCCTGCGATGGCCAGTCATGCCGGCCGGGGGGCATCGTGATCGAGGGTCGGCAAATCGGCGTGTGCGGATAGCAGCGTTTCCTGGGTCAGACAGACCTTGAACGCGAGGTCAGCCATTTGCGATGCCGCGCTGGCCATGGACCACGGTTGCGAATGGTGGACCACCGACAAAGACTTCCGCCGCTATCGAGGGCTTAAGTGGCGTCGTCTGATTGATGACTAGCTTGATCGTCGTGCCCTGTCGCCGCTAGAGCCTCGCGCATTGGTACAGCGTTTGCAGCTCGTATTCAGCGGTTCTGGCGGAAGCCCTGTCTTCAGCGGGCAACAATTTGTTGGAATGTTTGCTTCCGGCGTCAAAGACTACTTTGACAACGACCCGCTACCAGACAACTACCAACCGGGCGATCCGTTGCCCTGCGGTAAGCCATTGAGCTGCGTACCGAATCCGGATGAAGCAGCCAGGGCCACAACGCCCTTCGTTGACCAACGTGGAGACCCCTGCGACCCCGCTCGGCTCACGGGCGCAGGCGAACTGGCCCAGGTGCTCAGCAATCCTTTGGCGCCACCCGCCACGTTTCCTAGAGAACCGCAAATCTCAGGCAGCGGTTCGTCCTCCCACGGTTCATCTGCCTCTCCCCAGGGGGTGCCTAATGGGGCGTCAATCGGCCCCCGCCCAATCGAAGGCCCAAACTAGCCGCTATGCGCAGACGTGGCGTGTGGCTCGTCTGCCGGGGCGAACTGCGTTCGATCTCGCATCAACTACAGTCGGAGGAGTTCTTTCAACGTGGGAAGTGTGAAGAGGGTGGCTTCGCGGCTGTGCATGAGAAAGGGCGCGACGTCTTTGCTTGCGGCCGCTAGGTTTTCGTTTTTCAGGGCGGCAAACACGAGCTTGCGCCAGTTCTGCGCGTTCACGGTTGGCCCTTGCCAGGCAGTCTGGGCAAGGGCGTTGCTCAGCAAAGTAAGGTTGGGTGCCGGCCAGCTTTTTTGTGACAGGTACCAGAATAAATCGTAGAGGTCTCGTCCCTTCAAGTATGGACGTTGTAGGAGGGCATGCAGTTTCCCTGCAAGTAGTGAAGCTTGGTCGTGGTGCTGCAGATGCAGAGAGACGTGGCGACGAATTGCCGAAGTTGTCCACGTCGCACCTTCCGGAGGAGACGTGTAGACTTCTACCTTGATCGACAAGACTTTTCGAGGATGTTGTTCGTGATCGATTTCGTGAAGCAGGCTGGGGAACTTGATGAAGGCGCTGTGAACCGTGCGCCGATCCGCAATCTTGAGTTGAACTGTATAGTTTTCTGCCTCTAGATCGCGCCGGGCTCGGAGTAGCCACGAGCGGAGATCGTAGCCTTTCTCGGGGACCTCGAGGGCGAAGTCGAGGTCCTCTGAAAAGCGGGGAATGGCGTGGAGGAAGCGCAGCGCAGTACCTCCCTGAAAGGCGAGGGAAAGCATGGCTCCGGAGGACTGCAAAGAAGATAGAATTCTCGCCTGTAGGTATTCGCGCATGAGATTCAAGCGCATGTGCGCTTGCGGCTCGTTCGCGACGAGCTGAGCTAGGTAGGCTTTCATAGAAACTCGTACTCGACGTTTTCTTGATGCTTGAGCTCGCCAAGAATACGCAGTGCTCGCGTCAGTTTCGCGCTGCCGCTTTGCTCCACCAGCTCTTCCAGTTTCTGGGAGTCGATTTCCGGAAGGTTCTGCAAGCGGAGTTCTCGGAGGTAGTTGGGCTGGTCGGCGTGCGGCGTCAGGTAGATGAGGTCGAGCAAGGCTTTTTCCCGACATGCCACGAAAGCATATTCCCCGCGGCTGACTTCCATCCGTTCATACGCAAAGAACATCCGCTTTTGTACGTGACGATAGATGAAAGCGCCGATTTCGGTGTCGTAGCGCGCTGGTCTCTTGGTGCCGACGCTGGTGACGACCATCACACCTTCGGGAATCATGCCATAGAAGGCCAGGGCGCTTTGCAGACTCACGTACGAGCCTTGATGAAGCCTGTTGGCCAGCACAAAAGGATGCGTGCGCTGCGGTCTGTAGGCGGAGGAAAGGACGTAGAGCCCGCGCCGGAGCTGCACGAGCCGGCCTTGCTTTGTCCAGCGGCTCAGCTGTCGGTGGACGTCGTGTCGATCGACGTCTCCCGCGAGCAAGAGGCCGGTCTCGAACACACCCTCCGCTCCGACTTGCCGCAGCAGCGAATCCCATTTCATTGCACTAAGTTGCCAGTTATGGCGACTCACTGCAATAGAATCTACGAATCCGATAGGAGGTGGGCTCTGAGTCGGCCTGGGATTTGACCGCCGCGCTGGCGCGCTCGCGCACGCTTCGCGACCGCGTTGCCGCTTGCGCGCGGCGTCACCGGCGCTGCCCGGGACTTCCATTCGATGATGCGTTGTTGGTAGCGGCAACCGCGTCCTGAGCTCGGTCGTTCGCGTGGACACGGTTTCTCGAGTGCTTACACTTGATTCTGTGCGGACGGAGGTCGCGGCATCTGTGACGCTATTGGCGTGTGCGCTTGGCGCGTGTGGCGAGCGGGAGGGGCTGCCGTCGCTTCATGCGAGTGCGCGAGAGTCGTATGAGCTGGATTCCGCGGGTGGCGAGCGTCCGACGAGCCCGGCGGAGCCGCGGGCGGTTTCGCGGTCGGAAGATCCGGTTCGGAAGTCGCTTTCTAAGCTCTATGCCAAATGCGAACGAGTGCGTCGGCGGTTGGAAGGAGAAATCAGTCGCGCGCAACGGCGCCAAGGGGGGGCGGCGGTGGCGGCGGTGGCAGCTTGGATCGTTGGTGAGGCGGTGGATAGCGATTCCGATGCGCCGACCGACGGCCTTGGCGGCGCGCCGCGGTACCCGCCGCTGTCCACCGACCCGACGCCGCGCGACGTCGATGAAACGCGAGCCGGGATTCAGCGTTTGCCGAGTAAGGAGCTCGGCGCAGCGAGCCCGCTTCGCCAGCGCACCGACGAAACACGATTTTCAGCCCATCGAAGAGTTCGGCGCATCAATCAGGCGATCGACGATCTCGATGCATTTCTCTTTTCGAATGCACACAGTGCATCGTGGACCCCGCAGCAGCGCGAAGAATGGAACCGCCTCCGTGCGCGGCTGGGCGAGCGCTGTACTGGCTAACGATACGCTTTGCGGAACCATCGAAGAATCCACGGTTGCTGGGGGAGCTGGTGAAAACGGTGGACGCTCGCTGGTCTACATATTTCGCCGATATTGGCCGCCGACTTCGTAGAGCGCATGGGTGATTTGGCCGAGGGTGGCGTGTTTGGTGGTTTCCATGAGCGCGGCAAAGACGTTGTCTTTGCGTATGGCGGTGCGCTTGAGCTCGGCTAGAGCCGCTTCGGCGCGGGCTTTGTGGTGTTGTTGAACGTGGTCGCGAGAGTGGACGGCGAATTCTTTTTCCGCGTCGGTCGATCGACTGATGTCGCGAGGCGGGCTTGCTTCCGAGCCTTCGGGACCGAGGAACATATTCACTCCCACCAAAGGGAGCGCTCCGCTGTGTTTGAGCGATTCGTAGTGTAGCGATTCTTCTTGAATCTTGGTGCGCTGGTACATGCGCTCCATCGCGCCAAGCACGCCGCCTCGATCGCTGAGGCGGCGAAACTCGAGGAGCACCGCCTCTTCGACCAAACGGGTCAGCTCCTCGACGACAAAGCTTCCCTGGAGGGGGTTTTGGTTTTTGGCGAGCCCGAGCTCTCGGTTGATGATCAGTTGAATCGCGAGTGCGCGGCGAACGCTCTCTGGCGTGGGGGTGGTGATCGCTTCGTCGTAGGCGTTGGTGTGGAGAGAGTTGCAGTTGTCGTAGATCGCGTAGAGCGCCTGCAAGGTGGTTCGAATGTCGTTGAACGCGATTTCCTGCGCGTGCAGCGACCGGCCGCTGGTTTGAATATGATACTTCAGCTTCTGTGAGCGCGCGTTGCCGCGATAGCGGTCGCGAATCGCCGTCGCCCAAATGCGCCGCGCGACTCGGCCCATCACCGAATATTCCGCGTCCATTCCGTTCGAAAAGAAGAACGAAAAGTTCGGGGCAAAGTCGTCGATGTGCATGCCTCGCGCGAGGTAGTATTCGACGAACGTAAACCCGTTGGCGAGCGTAAACGCCAGCTGCGTAATGGGGTTCGCTCCAGCCTCGGCAATGTGGTAGCCGCTCACCGATACGGAATAAAAATTCTTCACCTGATGATCGATGAAATAATGCTGAACGTCGCCCATCATCCTGAGCGCGAATTCGGTGGAGAAGATGCACGTGTTCTGCGCTTGGTCTTCTTTGAGAATATCGGCTTGGACGGTGCCGCGAACTGTCTTGAGCGTGTCTGCTTTGATTTTTTGGTACGTCTCGGACGGCAGCACATCGTCGCCGCTGATGCCCAAGAGCAGCAGCCCGAGCCCGTCGTGTTCGCTCGGCTGTTCTCCTTGGTACCGCGGCGCATCGCCGCGGTAGCGATCGCGAATCGCTTCTTCTACCTCCGCCACCAAACCTTGCGCCCGGATATATCGCTCGCATTGTTGGTCGATGGCTGCGTTGAGAAAATAACCCAGCAGCATCGGCGCGGGACCGTTGATGGTCATCGACACGCTTGTTTTGGGGTCGGCGAGGTCAAACCCGGAATAGAGCTTTTTCGCGTCGTCGAGACTCGCCACGCTCACCCCGGAATTGCCGATCTTCCCGTAGATATCAGGTCGCCGATCGGGATCTTCACCATACAAAGTCACCGAGTCGAACGCGGTCGATAGCCGCTTGGCGGGTCGACCCCGGCTGACGTAGTGAAACCGCCGATTGGTTCGCTCGGGGCCTCCTTCTCCTGCAAACATACGGGTGGGGTCTTCTTGTTCCCGTTTGAGCGGAAAGACACCCGCGGTAAACGGAAACTCTCCCGGCACGTTTTCAAGCAACTGCCACCGCAAGATATCGCCCCAATCGTGGTAGCGAGGCAGACACACTTTAGGCACGTGCAACCCAGACAGTGACGTCTCCGATAGCTGCTGCTCGATAGTCCGGTCTCGAACCTGGAATGCAAAGGTCTCCGCGGCGTATCGCGCACGAAGTTTTGGCCAGCCTTCGATCAACCGTTGGCAACGTGGATCTAAGCTGCGCCATCGCGTTTTGTATTCGGCGTCGAGAAACGCGACGACGTCGGCCTGTTCATCCTTCGCCTGTTCATCTTTCGCCTGTTTATCGTTGATCTGGCCATCGTCGGCCTGTTTGTCGTTGCCGAGCGCTGCGCGCGCGCCCCGAAGCTGATAGAGCACCCGCGCGATTTCGGATTGTTCTCGCGCGAACGCATGGTGGGCCTCGACGGTCTCGGCAACTTCGGCCAAATAGCGAGCTCTTCCTGGAGGGATCATGCGAGAAGAGTCGACTGGATTTCTTGATTCTGGCGCCGCACCCGTCGGAGCATTCGGTTCGCTCCCGTCGTCCTCGATCCACCTCATCAACTTCGCGATATGGTGGCAGAGCGCGTCTGCGCCCGAGTCGCCGAACTCTGAGGCCACGGTGCCAAATACCGGCAGTGATTCCAGGCTTTGGTCGAACGCCTGGCGGTTTCGAGCCATCTGTTTTCGCACATCGCGAAGCGCATCCAGCGACCCGGCCTTATCGAATTTGTTGATCGCCACCACGTCCGCGAAATCGAGCATGTCGATCTTTTCAAGCTGCGTGGCGGCGCCATAGTCTGCCGTCATCACGTACAGCGAGTGGTCCACGAGGTCGACGATCTCGGTGTCTGACTGACCGATCCCGCTGGTCTCGACGATCACCAAATCAAACCCTGCCGCGCGACAAAGATCGATCGCTAAGGGAACATGCTCGCTGAGCGCGAGGTGGGCCTGCCGGGTGGCAAGCGAGCGCATGTAGACTCGGTCGTCGTCGATCGCGTTCATTCGGATGCGGTCGCCGAGCAACGCGCCCCCACTTTTTCTCCGGGAGGGGTCGATCGACAAGATGGCCACGCGCCGATCAGGATGGTGCGCACGAAATCGGCGCACCAGCTCGTCGACCAGCGACGACTTTCCGGCTCCCCCGGTGCCCGTTACGCCCAGTACCGCGCAAGAATCATCTGGGCCACACGACACCTCCTCTAGCAGAGTCTTCTTTTCCAGGGACGCATTTTCAGCCCAGGTAATGGCGCGCGCCAACGCCTGAGTGTCGCCATCGCGCAATCGCTTGAGCCGGCTTTCCACGGTTGTTTCCGCTGCTACGTCATCAGAGTCGGTGGCTGAAGCGATGTCGAAATCGCACGCTTCGAGCACCACATTGATCATGCCTTGCAAACCCAGCGCTCGCCCATCGTCGGGCGAAAAAATGCGGTCGATGCCGTACCCATGCAGCGCCTTGATCTCGGTCGGCAAGATGGTTCCGCCGCCGCCGCCGAAGATCTTTGCGCGGCAGCCGTGTTGGCGGAGCAAATCGTGAAGGTACTTGAAATACTCGACGTGGCCGCCCTGGTACGACGTCACCGCCACGCCGTGCACGTCTTCGTGAATCGCGCAGCGGACGATCTCTTGCACCGACCGGTTGTGGCCGAGATGAATGACCTCTGCGCCCGACGCCTGAAGAATGCGCCGCATAATGTTGATCGCCGCGTCGTGGCCGTCAAAGAGCGAACCAGCGGTCACCAGTCGCACCGAGTGCTTCGGTCGATAGGGCGCCGAGCTATCGGAGCCCATGACGTTCATACTCGGCTTTGGCTTGTTCGCTGGGGCTCGGCGGCTCAGGAATGAGCGAGGTTTGCATGATCACGCCGATTCCTACGGCATTGATCACCGCGGTGTTGCGTCCCCATACGGTGCGTCGGTAGGCGAGGTTCAGTTCCACGCCATCCACCACGGGAATGATCAGACCGCCGCCTACATTTAAGGCGTCCGATCTCAACCGAACTTCGCGCAAGAGTAGGTTGGTCGTGCCGCCGTATTGGTCAGCGGGAAGTTCCGGATCGATCGCGGCGACGCTCACCCCGATGATGCGACCTGTCTGAACCGAATACGCCAGGGAACTTCCCGCGTAGAGGAGCACGCGTTTGATTTGCTGACCAAACCGCAATCCCGCTTGAACTTGGTCGGCGGCGCCTCCAAGGCGGAGATTGTAGCCCACTTCGGCACGAAAAAACGTGCCCGAGGAAAACCCCATGCCCGCATGCTGAATCCACGTGAGGTCGACTTGACCGTCTCCGAGGGTCACGTCGTCGGTCACGTTCTCAGGGCTGACGAACGTGGCAACGTTTTCCAGAAATGCCTCGGCCGACTCGGGTTGCGAGCCGAAGGTCCCCGAAGGCCCCTGATAGCCGGTAGGAATTTTTGCGCGAATCTCAGTCGCGAGCGCTACGGGCCAGGGAAGCCACTGATACCGAGTCGCGAGCATGAGATCACCGATGCCGACCTTGTCCCGCGCAAGCTCGATGACGTTTTCTTGGAAGTAGTCGAGGCTACTGAGCGAGCTAGTTGCAGGCTGCTCGAGAAGAATCACCGAATCCGATTGATACGACACGATCCGAAGTGGAACCGAGAACTCGAGCTCGAGCTCGTCGAGCAACCCCGCACGCGCGCCAATCCGCAAATCGGAGCTCGTGAGCTTCCCGCGAAGCGGAAACGCGCGCGCAGCTCGAGGTTCGCCATCCAAACCGAAAAACTCCTTCTGCGCGAACTGAAATTCATAGTTTACGCCCAACACCAATCGACCTCGCGGCAAAGTCCACGGCGAAGCTTCGGCGGGCGCGCAAAGGAGCCACGCGGCAAAACTGAACACGAGAAAAAGATAAGGTTTTCGTTTCATAGAAAGACCGTCGCGCGTTTCGTGCGCAACACTAGAAGCTTACGGGGGGACGAGGAGGCGCGCTTTTTGCGGGCCTCGGTTTTGGAGGAGGTCGCTTTTTCGACGAGATGCGATCTCGGGCGCGCGTTGATCCAGGATTGTCTCCGGAGGTTTGGCGACTGGTTGCGCTGCGGCTTTCTGAGCTCTTGCCAACTGAATCGGGCCCAGCTGTATCGGGCCCAGCCGTATCCTCGCTTGCTGGGCCCTGGCTCGCTGGGTCCTGGCTAACGGTCGAGCCTTGCGCAGTCTTCGACGGCTCACGTAGGGGTTGTTTCGCTGGCTCGGCGTTCAAAGCTTCCCTTGCCGAAGAAGAGCTCGAGACTTCGGTGTTTGAGCCTGTGGTCTCAGACGCGGCCACTGCTCGGTCGGCCGATGTTCCTGCAGCGCGCTCAACCGCTGCACCCGCATCGGAGCGAGCTCGCTTCACAATCGCACGGCGCGCCGCTCTTTTAAGAGCAGACGGCTGCGCTGACGTACCTCGCTCGGAGGCTGGCGCAGCTGCTTGGCCAGCAGCCGTTTGGCCGGCGGTCGTTTCATCGGATTCCGAAGGATCACCGATCGGCGGTTCCGCGGAGATCTCAATCCCGTCCGTTTCGCTGGATTCGCTGGAGCCGACCGGTTCGGTGCGTGCACCATCGAGATCTTGCAGCGAAGAACCTCGCTCGCTGTTCCTATCCTGAAACCAAAATGCGACCGCCGCCGCAGACGCGAAGGTCGCAGCCGCAGCCGCCATGATCCAACCCCGGCGTCGCCGCGACGGAGCTTCGTTCGTTGCCCGAATCTCGCTCGTCGACGGGTCCGTTGTTTGTGGCGGGGGCCTCTCCGTCGGACGTTCTGAATGCTGACGGGTTGCTTGAGCAATAGGTTCGTCGTGCACTTCGGGCGCGCGAACGGAACCCTCCGAGTTGGGCTCCGTTGCGCCCAATGCGACAACTTCACGAAGCTGCCCGAGCGACGCGCCTTCGCTCTGCAGCTGTCGAAGCTCAACCGCCAGCTCGACCGCGTCAGCCGGCCGAGACCCCGGGTCAGAAGAAAGACACGCGTTCACCACCGCGAGCAACCGGTCGTCAATTCCCTCGGCGATTTGCTCGAGCGGCACGAATACGCCGTGCGCGACGCTCAGCAACACCCCAGCCATGGTCTCACCCTCAAACGGAAGTCGCCCGCCCGAGAGCACTTCGTAGAGCATGACGCCGAACGACCACATGTCCGCCGCGGTGGTAACCGAGCGCGGATGCGTGGCCTGCTCGGGGCTCATATACGCGGGCGTTCCCACCGCCATACCGGTCGATGTGGCCCGGGCTTCCCCCGGGCGAAACGCAATCCCAAAATCGAGCAGCTTGACGCGCTCTCGCCCTCCTTCGCGGACGATAAATACGTTTTCCGGCTTCAAATCGCGATGCACGATCGACGACGCATGCGCCGCGGCCAACGGAGGCAACACCGCCGTCAGCAATCCGAGCATAGCTTCGCGATCAAAATCACCCTCGAGGCGCTGTTCGAGAGTTTGCCCTTCGAGCAACTCCATGGCGACGTAGAGCACTTTCTCTTCGAGATCTTCGCCCCCCTCCAGCACCTTCACGATGCCTGGATGTGCCAGTTCGCTGGCGAGGCGAATCTCGCGCAGAAACCGAGCGATCACCGTCTCGTCCCCCGTGCGCGGCAAAAGCTTGAGCGCGACCTCGCGGTCGGTGTCGCGATCGTGCGCGCGTCGAACTTCGCCCATGGCGCCCACCCCAAGCACTTCGCGTACCTCGTAGCGCCCCGCGATCACGCGACGGGATTCGCTCGGCGAAGGTTCCGCAGAAGCTCGCGAGCGTTCTACGGGCTGGTTTTGGGTACCTTCGAAGTCACTTTTGGGGGGCACCCCAACCTCCGTAGACCAACGTTCGCATCTGCGCGGATGAATGAAATGTACCACAGACCAGCAGCGGTCGGGGCACTCGGCACAACTGGCGCGCGGCTATTGTGCGTCGGCCGGGGCGAGACGTCCGCCGAGCAGCGGGGGTTCTGAAGTATCTTCGGCGTCGATCTCGGCAGCACGGGTCACGAGTTTTCGATAGCGTCCGGCAAGGCCACGGGCCACGGCGATCCAAAGCAACGAGAGCGCGAGCGCGGCCGCAATCGTCAGCGAGCCTGCTCCTAGCCGCGAACCGGTCCCCAGCAGCGAGCCGATTCCCAGCAGTGAGCCGGGCGCCAAAGAATCTGTAGAGCCAAACGCCAGCAGCACAAGACACGCAAAGCCTTTCGACGCGCGATACGTCGCCATATCGACCCACGCTTTGCCGCTGGTTTTTTCGGCGTAGCTGAGCGGAACGTAAAGCATCTCTTTGGTGGTTCGAAAGAGACTGTAGTCCAGCGTCTTGGAGGTCACCTTGGCCACTGCCGCGCTGAGCGCAGACGGCGCGACCGCAAGGGCTCCGACCACGCTCGTGATGACGATCGGAATGCCAACGAACACCAAGGGAAGACCGATCGCGCGGATCAGCGGTCCCGTAATCAACTGCAACGCGAGCGCTGCGCCATCGATGGTCGCGTAGACGATTCCGATCATATGGGTGCGCGCATCAGGGTCTGCGTACGCGCGCTCTACCACCACATTGAACTGGTAGTCGACGAGGGTAATCACCGTCTGCACCAGCACGATCAAGAGCAAAATCCACGGCAAGTACTCGCTGCGCCGAAACGTCTGCCAACTCGAGCCAAACTCTTTCGCGGGCGCGGCAAGCTGGCGAAATGATGGAATCGAGCGAGGAATCAGCAGCGCGCCGCCGAGGACCAGAAGAAACGGAATTCCTCCCCACAACGCGCTCATGCTTCCTGTCGCCTCAGCGAGCTGACCGGTACATAGGTTGCCCAAGAGCCCCCCCAACGAACCGAACACGCAGTACAGACCATACGTCCGCCGGGCTCGTCCAATGGGCGACACCACATTGGCCAAGCTCCAGATGATTTCTAGAAGGAGCACCACGTACACGTCTTTCCAGACGTACAAACCAAACACCGCGCCCCGCACGCCGAGTTCATGCGCCCACGTCAATGCTCCGAGCGCGAGACCACATGCGACCAAACTGCCCCCGAGTAGTCTCAACAGATCTGCGCGCGCGGCCCAGCGAGAGTACACGCCAACCACCCCCACCATCACCACCGCGACCGCGCCCCATACATACGGCAACGTTTGGCTCCCGTGATGCTCGAGAAAAAGAGATTCGATCGGCGGTCGAAGCAGCGCGTAGCTAAAAAGCACCAAGAAGGCGATGCCCGCAATGGCCCAAAACCGCCGGCGCGATCGCACAGCTATCGTCGCCTTGGCGTCCGACGTTGTCTCAACCTGGGACGCGGGTGCGTTCGTGGGGGCCACGCGGTTCGCTTACTACAGCGCGCCGGAAGCGCAAAACGAGGCGCGCGTTTCCTCTTGCCGTTGGGTCGTTTTTGAAGGTTTGGCACGCAAACCCAGCATCGCTTGACGCCTCCCTGGTTCGTTCGTAGCGTCGTTCGATGACCATCACCCAAGCGACCGTCCTTGCAGTGCGCGGTTCTAGCCTGATCGCGCTGGCGTTTCTCGCCGGATGTGCGGCGTCGAAGCCGGCTCAATCAGAACCCGCGAGCGCTTCAAATCCGCCGGAACAATCGTCCTCGGGAAGCGAGCAAGCAACGGACAAGCCATCCGCGAGCGCCGCTTCGAAGAAGACTGCCCCGGCGGTCGATGGTGCTGAAGGGCCCGCGCTTTCGGTTCGCCTGATCGAGCCGGGCGCCGAACCTCGCAAGGCCTTGCGCTACCAGATTGCGGTGGGCGATGTGTCCGAATCAGACATGAAGATGGGCATGCGCATGGCGATGTCGATCGGCGGCCAGACGCTTCCTGCGGCGACACTTCCCGTAACGAAGTCGCGCCTCCGGTGGGGCCCCTCCGAAAACGCTACCCCGGGAGAGAACGGCGGAGACATTCGATATCCGTTTGAGCTCGTCGACATGCAAGTGACGCCCACGCCGGGAGTGCCGGACGACATGGCCAAGGCTGTTCAGAGCGAGCTCGATGGTTTGAAAGGAACCAAAGGCTGGTCGATCGTATCCCCCCGCGGCATGACCATAGACTCAAACATCACCGTTGCGCCTGCGACTTCTGAACGGACCGCGCAAACCATCAAGCAGATCCACGATGGATTGCGACAGATGCCGGCCGTGTTCCCAGAACAACCCGTCGGCGTAGGTGCGCGATGGAGCGTGACGATGCTGGTCGATGGCCCCATCAAGATGACGCAAGTCGCAACCTATACGTTGGTGGAACATCAAGGGACCACAGGCTCACTTCGCTTCGAGATCAAGCAAACCGCGAAGCCGCAAGCCATGACCGCTGGCGTGCCGAACGCGGGGCCCGGCGTGAATGCGCGTTTGACCGCACTCGACGGCGGCGGCGAAGGCACCTTAAAGTTTGACCTCAAGCGATTGGTCCCCGAGTCCAAAATGGAAACTTCCACCAAAATGTCAGTCACCGTTCAAGCGCAGGGGCAAACCACTCAGATGGTCACTGAACTGGGCATTGAGCTCGAAACCAGCCCTGGTCGTTCATGATGAGGTCGTTCATGATGGGGTCGTTCATGATGAGGTCGTTCATGATGAGGTCGCTCACCGCAACTCCGTACTCGAAATCTTGTCCACCTGGGTCCGCGAATAGATGTTCCTTAGCGATGGCCGCATGGCCGATATGCGCCGTCATGCTCGTAGCCTGCGGGAGCAGCGAACTCGCATCCAGCGCCGGCTCGCGCGACGCCGGAGAAACGGGCCTCGATAGCGGCACCGCGGATGCGGCGAGCGATGCATCGATCACCGCAGATGGTTCGACCGCGGACACCGCCACTGTGATGGGCACCGTCCAGCGGAACGTGACGCCGCCGGCTGGCTCTGGGGATGGTCGCGGCGATGTGTACGTGGCGCTCTTCGACCAGAGCCCATTCGAAACAGAAAACGCGACATCCATCGCTGCAGTGCGCGTCGGCGATGTCGATCTGTCCGACCCCGCGCAGACGGTACGCTACCAAATCGACGACGTGCCTCGTCGCGCGGAACCCTACGCGGTCGGCGCGTTTCTAGACGACGATCTAAGCGTCCTTGGCTCCGACGAAATCGAACCCAGCGCGGGAGACTCCATTGCGTTTGAGCGCATCCTCACCATGGAGCTGCCTACCGTGGATGTATCGGAAGCCCAAACCGTGGAACTCAATCTCACACTCAACGCAGTACTGCCCGGCCGAGCGCGCGAGTGAACGAAGATGGCTTCGGTCTGCGGTTTGGTCGCGACCAGCCTCCTAGACCGAGGGAGACGCGTTCGGAGCCAACACCCCGGCAAACGCGTCGCGATATCCCCACGCCAGGAAGATTTCGAGGCCCGCCCACACCACGGACACCATGGTGCCGCCGGGCTCGAGAAAAATGTGGAAAAGGAGAATCTGGACGACAATCGGCGCCAGGACAACGAGCGCTAGCGGAACGAAGCGACCCGCCAGCAGCAGCGCGCCGCAGACCACTTCGGTCCCTTTGAGCACGGGAAAGAAATAGCCAGTGGCCATCAGCGCGCCCATATAGGCCGTCGCCGCGTCGGGCATGTCCCCAAATGGGATGAAGTGAAAGAATCCGTTCAGTCCGAATACGAAAAAGACCAAACCCAGGATATAGCGCGCAATCATCAACGCGATTCGCATAGAACGCTCCCTATCACTCTGGATGACGTGATTCTCTAAGACGTCTCTGGCCAACGTCCCGTTACACAGAACTTGTCGAATCGCTTTGCTCCCACCATCGTTCATCTAAATACTGCGGCGGCATGAAGTTCGCCGTCGTTCTCCTGCTCGCGCTCGCGACGTGGCTGCCTCGCGCTGAGGCACAGCGCGCCCACGTAGTTCGCTCGGGAGACACGATCGCCAAAATCGCGCGGCGCTACCGCGTATCGCCGAGCAACCTGATGGCGGCCAATCGGATGAAGAAAAGCGCGCGCATACGGCCGGGCCAAGTGCTCGATGTGCCGGCCGCAGGCGTGGTGTATGTCCGGCCCGGTCAAACCCTGTCCCGCATCGCGAAGAAAAACCGCTGCAGCGTCGTCGCGCTCGCCAAAGCGAATCGCCTTCGGCCGTCGAGCCACCTCAAAGTTGGCCAGCGGCTTTACCTTCCAGGATTTTCGGGCGGACGAAGCGCTCGGAAACAAGACTGGGGCCCGCCGAGCGAACCGGGGATAGTCGACATTCGGCGCCGCGATCGTCGCGCCAAAATTCGTCTCATGGATAACCAAGGTCGGGTCAGCGAAAAAGGCTTACGCCAGCTCGGCGACTTGATGCAACGACTTGCCGAAGACAAAGGGCGCACCGCGCATCCGAAACTCGCGTGGCTCGTCGCCAAAATTTCAGACCACTTTGGAGGGCGCCCCATCAGCCTGGTCAGCGGGTTCCGGGACGCGCGAGGCTTCACCCGCGAAACCAGCCAGCACATCTCCGGCCGGGCCATGGATGTACGCGTACAAGGGGTACCCAACCGCGCGCTTTGGGACTACTGCCGGTCGCTCGCCGGCGCGGGTTGCGGCTACTACCCGCGAAGCACGTTTGTGCACGTCGACGCGCGAGAGCGCCGCACTCAGTGGGTAGATTGGTCGCGACCCGGCAAACGGCCGCGCTACGGCAACCTCCGTGGCCCGCGGCGGAGACGACGAGGCAGGCGAGGTCGAGGAGGAATTCCTTGGCCGAAAATCGCCGAGCGGATTCCCGAACATGTCGAGCTTGTGCGCGACGACGTGCCGGACAACTTGCTGGCCAACAACCAAGCCCCCGCAGGCAGCCAAAGAACCAAAACTGAGGTCGCGGCGGAAACCGTTCCCCCAGAATCGAACACTTCTTCGGAGGCGGCGACCGATGCATCACCAAACGACGGCGCGCCCATGCCGTCGCCTTCGCTCGGCGAAGACAGCGATCCGAAACACACGGATTCACAAAACGTCGATTCGAAAAAGCAGCGCCGCACCGAGCAAGTTCACGAATCCAGCGATTCCCGGTGAACGGTAGCTCCTCCACGTGCCTGTGATTGCTTGCTCAAGTCGACTTTGCCCGCGGCCGGCGCCCATAGACTCGCGATCGGCAACGCCAGCACATCCGGCGCAAGCTGCATCGCTCGCGGCCCGGTATGAAACACGATGCCGCCGATCATGTCCGCAGCGAGGCAGCTTTTTAGCCACAACAAATGTTTCGCGTCGTCCGCACTGGGCGATGCCGTAGCTTTGACTTCTATGGCGAGCACCCTACCGCTTGCATGCTCCGCGAGGAGATCGATTTCGTGACGGCTGTTTTGCGCGCGAACGTGGTGCAGCATCACCGCATCGTTGGCCGCGCTCGCTTCAGACCGAAGCTGCCCCAAGACAAACGTCTCGAGTAATCTCCCGAGCAAGTCTCCGTTTCGGATCACGCCGCGAACATCGACCCCCAGCAAAGTACCCATCATGGCTGGTTCAGTGAGAAAACGTTTCGGGGTTCGGATGAGTCGCTTGAGTCGGTTCGTGTGCCACGCCGGCACTTGTTCGGCGACGAAAAGAAGTTCGAGGAGCGAATCGTAGGCCGTCGCGGTCGGTCTCGTAATCCCAGCCGCTTGGTAGAGTGTCTTGTGTTCTACAACGCCAGCCGTGTTGGCAGCCAGCGCGCGCAAATATCTCCGCAGTTTTTGCGGGTCTCGCGATTCGTGTGCCAGACCCGCGTCGCGAAACATAAGTTGGTCCACATAAGCCGAAAGCCACCTGCGTCGGATTGACTCTGACGGTTGCAACGCGAGCTCAGGAAACGTTCCTCGAAGCGAAAGCGCAACGTAGTCGCGGAGATTTGGAGCGCCCGGGCGAACAAACCAGCCGTCAACGGCGCCCAGACCATCGGAGAACACTCGATCGAAGAACGAACGCTGGTGGACGTGACCCGACAGTTCTCGCTCGCTCATTCCCCATTGCGTCAGTCGAACGACTCGACCGGTGGCCGCCCACATGGCTTCGAGCAACTCCGCGCGCACCGAGCCTGTGAGCAAAAACTGACCTGCCACCGGTCGAGCGTCGACGGCGCGTTTCACTGCGCCCAACACTTCGGGCACGATCTGCCATTCGTCGATCAACGCTGGTGTATCGAGCGTCGACAATACGGCATCCGGATCGGCCCGAAAGGGCGCAGCCTCTGCTTCGCGATCCAACCGCACGATCGAGCGGGCATGCCGTCTGGCAGAAGTCGTCTTGCCCGACGCACGCGGACCTACGAGCAACACAGCGGGCAAGCCGAGCAGCGTTTCTTGAACTACGGCATCGACGAGCCGAGGGCGATAAACATGCGCTTCTTTGGACGACCTGCCGTTCATATGTTCACCCTTCACCACGTTCCGTTTTCATTATGAAACAACAAACATTTTCATTTTACACCATGCTACACTTTCTTTGTGCCTCGATTTGGTAGCCCCCAATACTGAAAATTCGGCTATAATTTCGGCGTGAAAACCGAAACGTCGACGAAAGCGACCTCAGCGAAAAAGGCCGACGGGCACCGGTTGGTCGACGAAGACGGCGCGCCAGGACGCGACCGGCCCTGGATCTTTCGCACCTACTCCGGGCACACCAGTGCGCGCGCATCGAACGAACTGTATCGTCAGAATCTACTGCAAGGACAAACCGGGCTTTCGATTGCCTTCGATTTGCCGACCCAGTGCGGCTACGACTCGGACCACGCGATGTCGCGGCCCGAGATTGGCAAAGTTGGCGTGCCGATCAATTCGCTCGACGATATGCACGTGCTCTTCGACGGCATTCCCATCGAGCGCATGAACACGTCGATGACCATCAACGCGACTTCGATGTGGCTTCTGTCGCTCTACGTCGCCCTCGCGCAAGAACGTGGCGTCGAGGTAGCTGCTCTGCGGGGCACGACGCAGAACGATATCATCAAAGAATATCTAGCGCGCGGCACGTACATCTTTCCTCCGCCAGCGAGCCTCGAGTTAACCGCGCAGATGTATGAGTATTGCCTCGACGCGATTCCGAAATGGAACGCGTCGAACGTGTGCTCGTACCATTTGCAGGAAGCGGGCGCGACACCGGGCCAGGAGCTTGCGTTTGCGTTGGCGACCGCGATGGCGGTGCTCGACCTGGTTCGCGCACGAGGCCAAGTGCCTGAATCGGCGTTTGCCCACGTGGTCGGGCGCATGAGCTTCTTCGTCAACTCGGGCATTCGCTTCGTCGAAGAGATGTGCAAGATGCGCGCGTTCACCGAGATGTGGGATCACATCACGCAGCATCGCTACGGGGTAACCGACCCCAAACGGCGTGCGTTTCGCTACGGCGTTCAAGTCAACTCGCTGGGCCTCACCGAATCTCAACCGGAAAACAACGCGTGGCGCATTGCGCTCGAAACCCTCGGCGTGACCCTCAGCCGAAACGCCCGCTGTCGGGCGCTGCAATTGCCCGCCTGGAACGAAGCGCTGTCGCTGCCGCGACCGTGGGACCAGCAATGGGCGCTGCGCCTGCAGCAGATTCTCGCCTACGAAACCGACCTGCTCGAATATCCCGATTTGTTCGACGGCAGCCCTGTCGTGGCCTCCAAAGTCGCGGCGCTCAAGGAACAAGCCCAAACAGAAATCGATCGCATTGAAGAGATGGGCGGAGTCGTCGCCGCGATCGAGTCGGGCTACATGAAATCTGCGCTGGTGCGATCGATGACCGAACGGGTGCGCAAGATTCAAGAAGGCGAGCTAACCTGGGTCGGCGTCAATCGCTGGCCAGAAGCGATCGAATCGCCCCTTGTTTCAGGAAACGACGGCGGGCTCTTTCGCGTGGAAGAAGGCCACGCTCAGCAGGCGCTGGCGGCGCTCGAACAAACGCGCCGCGAGAGAGATACCGAAGCCGCGGAACGCGCCATCGAAACACTCAAATCAGCCGCCAAAGCAGGGCGCAACCTAATGGAGCCCTCGATCGCCTGCGCGCGAGCTCGGGTCACCACCGGGGAGTGGGCCGGCGCGCTGCGAGACATATTCGGCGAATATCGCCCCGCCACAGGCATCGACGGACAGCCTCTGGCGCTCGAAAACGATCGCGTAGAAACGCTTCGATCGCGCATCGGTGCGCTCACTGCGGCACGAGGTCGTCGGCCGCGACTTCTCGTCGGCAAACCCGGGCTCGATGGCCACAGCAATGGCGCCGAAGTGATCGCCGTCTCCGCGCGACATGTCGGCTTCGACGTCATCTACTCCGGGATTCGTCTGACCCCAAGCGCGATTGTGCGATCTGCGATCGATGAAGATGTTGACCTCGTTGGCGCGTCGGTGCTCAGCGGGTCGCACCTCGAGCTCGCCGAGCAAATCATGACCGGCCTCCGTAAGGCAGGCATGAACTCTGCACAGGTGGTGCTGGGAGGCATCGTGCCTGCGGAAGACCACGCCAAGCTCGAAGCCCTCGGCATCGCAAAAGTGTTTACGCCCGCCGACTACGAGCTGCTCGACACCATGGAGCAACTCGTCGAGCTGCTCGAGGCGCGGTCGCGCAACGAAGCACGGCCACAAAACCAAAAGCGGCCACAAAACCAACGTGGATGACTCCGTGAGCTTGCAGCAGCTGGTCGAACGCGCGCTCGCGGGCGACCCGGTGAGCCGCGCCAAGCTGGTCTCGCTATTCTCTGATACGCGCCCCGAAGCGACTTTCGATCGCATGGAAGCGGAAGAAATCGCACAAAAGGCTCAAAAACCGCATGAATGTGCGTTCGTCGGCTGCACCGGAGCGCCCGGCGTCGGCAAGTCGAGCCTTCTGTCGGCCCTCGTCACGCGTCTACGGAAGCAGAATCAAGCGCGTTTGATCGCAGTGCTCGCGATCGATCCCTCGAGCCCCTTTTCGGGCGGCGCACTGCTCGGCGATCGCGTTCGCATGGCCCTTCCGGAGGATGACAGCGGAGTCTTTTTTCGCAGCCAAGCCGCCGATCGCGAACTCGGCGGCCTCAGCCCGGCCACGTTTCAAGTCTGCCGCATGCTGCGCTACCTCTTCGATTTGGTGCTCGTCGAAACGGTGGGCGTCGGACAAAGCGAAACCGACATTCGACACCTCGCAGACTGCGTCGTGCTCGTCGTGCAACCGATGGTCGGCGACGATGTCCAACTACTCAAAGCAGGCATTATGGAGATTCCCGACGTCATCGTGATGAACAAATCGGATCTAACCCCCGCCGCCAACCAGAGCTTCCGCGCGCTTCAAACCGCCGCCGTTCGCCTCCTGCGCCCTACCGACCGCAGCAAAGTCACCACCCACCGCGCGAGCGCCCGAACCGGCGAAGGCATCGACGACCTCGCCGCGCTCATCGCTGACACCCGATCGAATACAGACCGATTTTCTGAGGCCGAAACGTACTTTTTCGAAAAAGCCGTGCGCCGCGAGTTCGGAACCTACGGCCTAGACGTTCTCGAAGCCCAAGGCGGAGCCGAGCGCGTCATTGAGCAACGAGGCTTCTACGAAGCGCAGCGATGGTTCGCGCGGCAGATCGTCGTTTGATCGTGGCGTGCCTGATGTTGTAGTGCGCCGACGTCCACCGGATCGCTTGGGCGCCGAATCAACGCCCGCAGGCGCAACCCTTGTGATGCGAATCACCGCGGTGCTGTCGTGGATATTCTCGTTTTTCAGCGGTAGAATCGCGGAATGGCGGACTATGAGAGATGCCTGAACCTGCGGGAACTGCTTGAAAAGAAGTCGTTTTTTCTCTTTGGGCCTCGCCAGACGGGGAAGACGACTTTGGTGAAAAAGCAGCTCACGTCAAACGCGGTGGTGATCGACTTGCTGCGCTCCGATACGTTTTTGCGTCCGATCTCTATGGCAAGAGCTTCGAGCAATGGATCGCCATGGAACTACGCGCGTACCTGGCGTACCGACGTCGGTACGAGGAACTGACCTTTTGGCGGGCAAAAAACGGACAGGAAGTCGATTTTGTGGTGGGCGAAGAGTTGGCGATTGAAGTGAAAGCCACCGCCCGCATCTCCATGTCATCCGCCAAAGGACTCAAAGCATTGCAGGAAGAGAATCTGATTAAGAAGTTGATCGTGGTGTCTCAGGACCGTGTCGAGACCCATCAACACGGCGTGCAATTCATGCATTGGCATACCTTCATACGACAGCTCTGGTCGGATGAATTGATCACACCCGAATAAACGATCTGGAACTCTGTGTCGTGCGACTTCGGCATACGTTCGAACCGGCGAAGGCATCGACCGCCTCGCCACGCTCATCGCTGAAACCAGATCGAATGCGGATCGGTTTTCCAAAGCCGAAACGTACTTCTTCGAACAATCCGTGCGCTGCCAATTCGGCACCTACGGCCTGAAGAGCTACTGGGCGGTAGCCGGTTCGGGCGCGACAACTTCTTCCGGAGAATCGCTCGGACAGGTTTCAACACGGAGCGTGGCACTTACGCCCGTGACTCCAGCGTGCACCGTGCCGAAACCGCTGTGGCGGACAGCGAGAGTACACTTGCCATTGTCGTCGACAGCATTAACCTTCAGCTCGCTCGCTTCGGTTGAGAGCCACGCTTTGGCGAGCGCTTGCGCGTCGAGCAGGGCGAAGCTCAGGGTTCGCGAGTCTTCGCAAAATAAATTGTCCACCTCGTTACCGGCGACGGTTGCGCCGGTTCGAACGATACCGAAGACTTTTTCGACACCAAGGCAGCCATTTGTTGCTTGCTTCTCCTCGATGTCAGGGGCCGTGCTCACAGTTGAGGTGCACCCAAACAACGTCCCCAGCAACGCTGCAGCCAAACTTCCTTTTACTTTCATGGCTCATCTCCCGTTGAAGATATGGTCAGATCACTCGAGCACGATCCGTGCCAGGGTTTGAAAAATCGCGATACCAGGAAAACATCGTGATTTCAGAGCGTCGCAAACACCGAAGGGAAGATATTCGCCGACTCGTGGTGACTCAATAGGCGTCCGCTCGCCAGCTCCGCTTATTCGATCGGGCGCCACTCAAACTCGAACTCCACCGCCTCATGGTCCGAAAGGCGTTTATCGGAGGTCGTTGTCTCGGGATCCCAAAGCTTACGGACGGCGCGAGGTGTGATCTCGACGCCGAGGCTGCTTCCGTAGAGGAATCGGTCGGCGTTGATATTCTTGCTTTTGTTCAGCGATTCGTACGCATCTCGGAGCGTAGTTTGGCGAGCGATGTCGTCGATGATGGTGGGATGCTGCGCGTAGTCACTGGGGCGGAGATTGAAATCTCCAGCGACGAGCACCGCGCACTTTAGCTCCGATCGACGAGAATGATTGATCGCCTTCACGAGCTGCTGGGCTTGGTGCTTTCGCACCTCTGCCCTGGGCAGTTCTACTTTAGCCGGCCGCGCCAGTAGTCAGGCTCTTGGCGGTTGTGGACGACGGCGACAATGGTATGAACGCCGTGCACCATGCCGGCGATGATCGAATGGGGAAACCTCGAAAGCCGAAACGAGCGCAGTTGGCAGCCAGCCGGAGTATTCTTGATCAAGGGACCGCTCTGTGGGAAGCGCATCAACTGGCGCAGCTTGTCTTCATATGCGTTAAAAACACTCGGGCGTAGCCCGGGCGTTCCGCTTCTAGATACATGGCGGCGGCCTCTAGCTCTTCGGCCGCCTCATCGAGAATCCGCAGCCGAGACATCAGCTGGTGTACTTCGCGCGTGTCTTTCGAAGGTGGTCTTCAGCGTCTTGGAAAGTTGCGCTGCCGTCCTCGGTCTTCCGTACTCGGCGCGCAATCTCTGCTTCCCATTGCGGGCTCAATTCCACGGGCTCAAGGCTGCTGCTGAGAGCACCCACCAATTTTTCGCGCTCCTCTTGGGGGAGCGTCAGGGCTTCATCCAGGATCTTCTTGGCAGCCGAGGTCACTGGTTTAGTGTACGAGGTTCTTGTCCGGGTCGCCACCACGCGAACGATGAACCAAGCACGGGAGCGAGTTCTGGCTGAGGATGTTACGGCGCGACGTGTCGTCGGACGTCCATGCTCCCGTGGAGCACTCGAATGATTTCGATTCTCGCGTTACGAGGTCGATAGAACACGACATGACGACCGACGGACAACTGCGAATGGCCGGCGCGACTTCTGGACGCCGCCGACCGAGTTCCGGATTGCTTGCGAGCTGAGCAAACGCGTCGCGAATCGAGTTTAGGTATTCACGGGCACGAATCCGTCCCCACGCCTGGGCCGAATGATTGCGACTGTTTTGCAGGTTGCGCGACGCGCTTGGTGAGAGAACGACTCGCGCAGAGACCGCACTCATTTGTTTCGCTCACAATGAATCGTTCGCTCACAATGAATCGTCGAGCGCTTGCATCGCTTGGAGGGCGTCCACGTGAGTTCCGTCATCCAGTTCTTTGAGACCGGTGTGGATCGCAGACCGCAATCGCTCTAGCTTCATCTGGTACACCCATTCTTCGTGGGTATGCACAAAGCGCAGCGCCTCGCGAATCACTTCGCTCGCGTTGTTGTACCGGCCTGACTCGACCTTTGCGCGAACCAGCTCTTCGAGCTCTGGCGTGAGAGAAATATGCATTCATCAGAGTTTGTCGTGCGATACAAAGATTGGCAATCGTTGGCAGAAGGTCTATGCAAAACCAAATCAGTTCGGGAAATCGTTGCCCGCATCCATCATGTTCGCCGACTATGAAATTCGCGGCGTGATGGCCCCATCGACCCCCTCCCAAACGTATGAAGAAAACAGCGGGAGCCTACAGGTTTCGGATTCATCTGCTCGCTGCGGCCATGCGGCCGGCGCTGCGGATTGCGCATCGACTCTGCATTCCCGCGGGCGAACTGCTCGAATTGGTGATGATGGAATACGTGCGTCTTCAGCTCGAAGCCGGCCTTTCGTTTAGCGCGATCGCGCGCCGTACGGGAAAGAGCCGACGGAAGATTGCCTATGTGGCCAAAGCGGCGAAGAGCCCTTCTGACGTTCTCGAGGCATCGACCCATTTTCGGCTGCGCCGAGAGCTCGCGGCCTATCTTGCGAAGTATCGGCGCGGGAAGACGGAAGAAGAACTTCTCGAACGCGACTTCGGCGCATCCGCTTCGCAGGTTCAGTCGGCCTTGCAGGCGTTGGCGGAACAAGGGGTCTGTCATGAGCGCGAATCGCGCTTTTTCATTTCGACCGACCAGCTCACCACGCTCAGTACGAATGCGAAGCGCCACCCGGCTCCTTCTGAGGCCGGCCCAGCCATCGACGCGGTTCGGAACCTTGCCGACGCTTTTGCTTCAGCCATCGAGCATCGCTTCTTGAACATTCCGCGCCGCCTAGGAATCGCGCGCACGCTTCAGTTTTCGCTGGCCCGAGACCGAGCCGAGGAGCGACTGCTTTCGCTCTACGCGGATCTTCGCGACAAAATCGTCGCATGGGACGATGCGATCGAGCAGAGCGACAACCGAGCTTCGAATGGCGTCGAGGTCACGCTGTTTTGGGGATGCTCCGCCGACGCCGACCCCGGCTAAGACGACCCGATCCCGCCGCGAATGCATCTCGCCGAACGCGAAGCTCTCGAAACCGCCAGCGGTGCACCCGTGTGCACCACTTTTCTCGCGACCGCGATTGCTGCGAGGAACGACCTCAGTAAGCTGAGGTGTCATGAAGTTGATGATGCGTATGTGCGCCCTCGGCGCGCTGGTCCTTTTGTGTTTGGTCTCTACGGTTGCGTGCTCGTCGAGCAGCGTATGCGGCGACGGCGAAGCGGTGACGGTGGATGGTGCGCTGTATTGCGCAGTGGCCGAAAATATCGTGATTGAAACCGGGTTTGAATGCCCGAGCGCGGCTTCTTTCCGCTACCGAGGCCCCGGGGGAGATATCTGCGCGCCGCGAGAACTCGACGTCGGGAGCTTGCCTTCGCGGGTCTGCATGGCGCTCGGCGCGCCCTCGTGCGACATGTTTCGCCGGCTCGAGCCTTCGATGAATCAGATGCCGGCCGTTGGCATGCAAACGTCGTTGACCGTGGGCGGAAGCTCTGCCGTGAATAGCGACGGCGCAGTGGTCTGGATCGTCACCAGCGGATCCCCAGACTACCAGTTTCTGTTCGGGCGCTTTCAAGCGAGCGACGGATCGTTTCGCCTCCGGTTCGACCGCGCTCCACCGGCCGAAGCCCTCAATGACGGTGTGCTTGGAGTCGGGACCCTCATCGCTTCATCCACATTCGACCTCACCCAGTTTCCCGAAGGCAGGCAGGCGAGCGGAGAATCCGTGCGCGTCGAAGACAACGACGCCGGAACCGCTCTTTCCTGTCGGTACGCCATCATCTTCGTGCAATCCGGCCTATCGAGCATACTCAGCAGTGAAGACGACTGGCCGTCAAACTTCCCTCTCGGATACTCCTGTGGCGAGGTCGTGCCTGCCCAGGAAGGCCAAACTTTTGATACGTTTGAGCCGGTAAACTGCGGCGACATGCAGCTTGAAACCGGCTGCTCCGGCCCAAACTGGACGTAGCTCAGAGCTTTCACGATTTCACGATTGAATGTGGCATCATTCATGCACAAAGTTCACATTCGTGAAGACATTTGTCCTACTCGTCGTGTTCGTCGGGGCAAGCTTGGGAGCTGTGGGCTGCGTCGCATCGGCGATATCTGAGCCGCAGGCTTCGGAGGAGAAGTTTCTGTCCGGAATCAAGGTTATCCAACCGCCCAGCGTCGTCGGGACATGGCGGGGCTATCCGGCGGTCTTGGTCGCGCCCAATCTCAGCGTAATCGCAGCTCATGTTCACAAGCGCGACGTCAAAAAGGATGAGCGAATCGTGTTTCGCTCGAGGCGAGCTCGTGTTTTCTCGGTCACCCCGCTGCCGACGTTGGACGAGAAAAAGTGCGGCAAGATCGAGAAAGACGACTTGGAGAATCCCGACCCCTTGTTCGCGGCAACCGACGTCGCGGTGATTCACCACGAAACGATTTCAAACGTTCGACCCGCGCGGCTGATTCCGGTGACGAACTCGTCTTCTGCCGCGGTCGTTGCCTACTCCGCGAGGGTTCACCAACGTCGTGTGCCCATCGTAGACAAGGCGCCCAATAGAGTTCTCGCGAACGTGGACTACGCGAAGATCTGGAATCGCTGCGCGCGCACGCATCAATTCATCGTGTTCAAGTTGTTCTTCAGAAGCCAAAAAATGTGCAACGGGGACAGCAGCTCCATCGTGCTCCTCAAAGACAAAGTCAAAGGTGATTTTGGGCTTGTTTCCGTCATCGCAACCCACGGATTGGGCGCGTACAATCTACCCCGCGCCAAAGGGTACGCGTGCGGCGCGACATTTCGAGGCCCCGGGCTCGCCCAGCACTACGTCGGAGAATGGCTTCGAGAACGGCGGAAAAAGGCTTGTGAAACCGTTCCTCGAAGCGATTGGTGTCGCCAGCTGCTCGCTGGCACGCTGTAGAGCACTGATCTTTTGGCCTGATTGCGGCTGCCCCTGCCTATCTACACTGGGGGTCCTTCGGACCCGTACTGCGTCTAGACCTGTGCAGCTCCACGGACTTCGTCCGCTCCGCCATGCACAGCTCGAGCCGCAACAACCTCCTCGCTCTCTCCCTGCGAAAGGCTCGGAGCCTTCCTCAGTCGTTCGCTGTGGGGGCGCTCGC